>CAUQHD010000059.1:0-8653 GCA_963517805.1 uncultured Flavobacteriaceae bacterium
AGTATTGTGAAAAAACCTTTTGGCATCAAATGCTATTTTCATTATTTTTTGCTTTCATTTTGTATTAAATCTCTATAAAGACCTGTTTTCCAACCTTTTTCGTTAATAAATTTCAATAATTCATCAAAGCGTTGTATCATTTCTTTTCCTGAATTTCGCATCACATAAGCTGGAAAATTAAATTCCTTTTGGTGCAAATCGGTAAATTCCCACGGATGAAAATACAAGGCTGCGTATCTCGTTGATTTAATGCACTTTGCTAATAAAAATTTATAAATCCATAACGGAAAATTATGAAACGAGAGCCAAAAAAGCGGAATTCTGAACCAGCTCACTGCCGCAGGTATCTGCCACAAGCCGTTTTCATTGAAAAATCGTTTGGAAACATGCAGTTTATTATATCTCCCAGGTAAAAGAGTAGGATTTACAGAAGAATTATACTCAAAACCAGCTTTTTTCACTTCTTCGGAATCCACTTCTCTTAACCTCGGCATTCGTAAGCCTTTTATTTCTACATTAAACTGATTTTCAAGAGCATCCTTGGACATTTTCAGATGCTCGTTCTCAAATTCAGAGTGATAATAAGTATGAGAAGCCAGCTCGTGTCCCTCTGAAATGAGCCTTTCTATAAGGTCTGGAACCTGCTGTGCAAAAACAACTGTCGAGAAGAAAGTTGCTTTTGCATTATGCTTTTTCAAAACATCCAAAATGGAAATCAATCCCTGCCGAGAAATCGCTATTTGCCTTTGGAAATCAATATCATAACCATACTCCTTCGGCATATCAAATTCTTCTATATCAAAACTTAGGTAAATCATTTTTTTAATTATTAGTTTCCTCTGTAAGTAGAATAGCCATAGGGAGACAATGTAATCGGGATATGGTAATGCTGAGTATCCTTTATCTCAAAAACTACTTCTATAAAAGGGTAAAAAGTTTTTTGTTTCAATCGTTCAAAATAAGGGACAATATGAAAAGTAAGTTTATAGATTCCGTTATTATTTTTACCCGATTCCTCTTTCAAAAATTCTTTAATTCTCCCATTATTATCCGTGTATTTTTCATCTATCACTACCCAATTTTGATTTTTATCTTGCTTGGATAGGCTTATTTTTACATTTGGAGCAGGTTTTCCTTGTGAAATATCCAAAATATGACTTGACAATTGATATTTTTCTTGCGCTTGAATAAAAGAGCTAAAAAACATTAGCGACATTAAAATTATATTTCTCATTTTTTATGTTTTTTATTTACAAAATAATACTCTGAATAAATTTTTAATTTCTTTTGACAATGTAGCATTAGAAAAATTGGTAAATTCAATATTTTCATTAGGAGTTACCACAATTTCCTTTATTTTTAATTTTTTCTTAACGACCTTTAATAAAAATTCAAAATCCATAATAAAAGAATTACTTTTGGTTTCTATTAAAATGGGCGCTACACTATATTTCATTCCTTTAAGACCTGCCTGTGAATCTCTTATTTTTCCTTTTGATAGTATATAGGAAACTGATTTCACAAATTGTGAAATTATTTTTCGTTTAAACGGAAGTTTTTTAATATATGACGAATCCCGAATAGAAATTACCACATCTGTTTCATCATTTTGTAAGGCTTCATAAAGATTATAAAGAGCCTTTATCCCGAAAGGAAAATCAATATCATAAAATGCCACAATATCAGCATTGGAATGTTTTACACCTTCTTTTATCGCACCTCCTTTTCCTTTATTTTGTGGTAAATCTACAAAAAGAAAATTATCACCAAATAAAACTTTATATCTCTCAATATGAGGAAGATAGTCTTTATTGGAAGAACCATCATTTACCAAGATAATTCTAAAATTCTCAATTTTTTTGTCCATAATCAAATGAGAAAGATTATTTTCAAATATCTGTAAAATATGTTCCTTTGCGTTATAAAAAGGAACGATAATATCTATTTTCTTCATTTTCTTTAAAATTTAAAAAACACGTTTCCCAAATGATACTCAGCCAAATAAGTGATGGCGAAACAGCCCGTAAAGAATACCGAATAATATAAGGCTCTTTCAGTGGCTTGAATATATCCGTCGGAGAAAGTGACGCTAAAATAGCCAAAGATAATAAAATAATTTTCAATGTTTTATTTTTATTTGGAGTAGAAACAAACCAAATTCCTATCCCTACATAAGCGATGATATAAGTGCTATTTTCTGTCCCTGTGCTGAACAAACAAAGAAATATACTTACCGAAGCTAATAATAAAAGCCTGAACCTTAGGTTTTTATACTGATTTATTCGCAAATAAGGCAGCGCAAATAAAACTAGTCCAATAGCAATCACTACCAAATTATTATTATAAATTCCCGTTCGTTGCAGAAATCCTAAAAGGGAAAGATTTTGCAAATTATAATGCGAAGTGTCTAAATTTGAGCCATTTTTCTCCGAAAGAGAAATATACCATTCATAATATTGAGAAATCACATAATCCGCTGAAGAATAAAGCATTGGCAAACAAACCAACAGCCCGAGCCACAACAGTCCAGACCACACAAAACGCCATTTATCTTTGGCAAAAAAGAAAAATGCCAGACCTACAATTCCATAAAGTTTTGTTAAAAGCCCGATAACAATAAACAGCGTAGCCCAGTGGCTTTTTCCTTTTTCAATGAAAACAAAAGCCCCCAAAAGCAGCGCTATAATGCTGATATTGAATTGTTGCATCGCTGCTGCAGTATATAAATCGTGAGCAGAGATGAATAAAACGCCTACAACTGCCCATTTCGGGAGAGGAAGCTGGCGAATAGCCCAATACAAAAACGCCGAATTAGCCAAAATCCATAACGAACAGCCGAGCCAGTTAGGCAAAACAGCAAAAGGTGCTATAATCCCGCTGAAAAATATTCCATAATGATTCATATCAAAATATTCCTCTGGATATGGAACATAAAGCGGAAGCTGCTGTATCGTATGCCAGAAAACCCCTTTGAATATCAGATAGTTATTATGTTTTTCTGGTCGGAAAGCTGTCTGGAGAACAGCCATCAATGACAACCCAAACCACAAAGCAGTAATAAAACGATGATTCTGAAAGAGCTTTTTTATCATTAAATTCATAAAATTTAGCTAAACGGAGCGAAGATACGAATTTTTTAAAGAGATAATTCATTATTCAAATTAAATTTCCCTCTACGAATAAATTTTACATTTATCCACTGTAAATTTGATACATAAAATACAGCCCTATTCCCATAAAAAACAACCCTCCTAAAAATCCTATAAAACGAGCTGAATCCCTCCCCATATAGCGGCTTATCTGCCCCATAGTCCAGTTGTTTTGATAATGTTCATCAGGTTCATACAGCCAGTCCCAGTCCTTTACTGCTCCCAAAACCAAACAAACCCCAAAGACAAAAGACATAAGCGAAAGCACTCCCCCAAATGCTAAAGGATTTTCTTTTATCCAATTTTTCAGCTCTTCCATGTTCTCTCTATTTTTTTAACAAAAAAGCGCCCTAATTAGAGCGCTTTATATATATTATACAGAAACATTATTTTCTCTAAGAGCATCATTCAGAGAGGTTTTCTTATCCGTAGATTCCTTTCTCTTACCGATAATCAAAGCGCATGGCACCTGATATTCCCCCGCTGGGAATTTTTTGGTATAGCTCCCTGGTATAACTACCGAACGAGCTGGAACTCTGCCTTTTAGCTCCACAGGTTCATTTCCTGTCACATCTATAATTTTAGTAGATGCTGTAAGAACTACATTCGCTCCTAAAACTGCTTCTTTCTCTACACGAACTCCCTCTACTACTATACATCTAGAACCCACAAAAACATCATCTTCTATAATCACAGGAGCAGCCTGTAACGGCTCTAAAACCCCACCAATACCTACTCCTCCACTTAGATGCACATTTTTACCAATCTGAGCACAGCTACCCACCGTAGCCCATGTATCCACCATAGTTCCGCTGTCTACATACGCCCCGATATTCACATAAGAAGGCATCAGAATAGCACCAGAAGCGATAAAAGCACCCTCTCTCGCCACTGCATGAGGCACAACACGAACCCCCTTCTCTGCATAGTTTTTCTTTAATGGAATTTTATCATGAAACTCAAAAGGTCCTACCTCTATCGTTTTCATCTGCTGGATAGGGAAATACATTACCACCGCTTTTTTCACCCATTCATTCACCTGCCATCCATCAGAAACAGGCTCTGCTACCCTTATTTTCCCTAAATCCAATTCACGGATTACAAAGCGAACAGCCTCCTGATAATCAGCTTGTTTTAGTAATTCTCTATTTTCCCAAGCCTCTTCTATTTTTTGTTGTAAACTCATTTTTATATTACTAATTTAAATTTATAAATTCAAAAAAAAATCACATTTTTAAAGGACTCTTCTCGCGAAAAGAAAAGCCTTATCCCAATAGGTTTCATCAAGTGAAGAAATAATCACACCTTTGCTCGTAGAAGCGTGGATAAATTTAATTTCTCCTTCATCTGTTATCGTATGAACTATCCCCACATGAGAAACCCTCTTCCCACCAGCAGTAGCAAAGAATAGTAAATCTCCATGTTTTACCTCTCGTATGCTTACTTCTCTGCCCTCTTTCGCTTGGTCGGAGGAGCGTCTGGTCAGCTTTATATCATTCTCTGCGAAGACCGTATTCACAAAACCAGAGCAGTCAAATCCAGAAGATGTCATTCCACCAAGTTTATACGGCGTACCTAAATACTTTTCGGCATCAGAAAGGATATTCCCTGCCTGAGTGTTATTATTTCTATTTGAACTGACTTTAACATTGGCATGTTTTGCCCCTGCTGATGGTTTTTTGTAAATTGTTGTTTTACTTATCCTTACCGGATGAGCTGTTCCGCAAGAATATAAAAATACAGAAACAGCAAATAAAATCAAAATATTTTTCATAATTGTCAAAAATAAAAAAATAATTAATCTTATCAAAGTTTTTATTAAATTTGGGCTGATTTAATTCTAAATTCAACTTAAATAATATCAAAAATTAATAAAAATGAACATTATTTTGGCTTCCACTTCCACGCTTTTTGGCGGAAAATATTTAGAGTATTTAAAGGATGAAATTATAAATCTCTACGCAGGAATAGATGAAATTCTATTTATTCCCTTTGCCCGTCCCAGCGGGATTTCGCATGAAGAATATACCGATAAAGCTCGGGAATTTTTCAGCTCAATTGGGATAAAAGTAAAAGGACTTCACGAATTTGAAAATAAAAAAGAAGCCGTAAATCAAGCCAAGGCCTATTTCACAGGAGGAGGAAATACTTTTTTGTTAGTTAAAACTCTGCATGAGTTAGGTTTAATGCCAGTTTTAAAGCAAAATATAGAAAGCGGAAAACCATACCTCGGATGCAGTGCGGGAAGCAATATTGGCGGAATTAATATGAAAACGACCAATGATATGCCCATTGTCTATCCTCCAAGTTTTGATTGCATGGCGCTCGTTCCTTTCAATATAAATCCGCATTATCTTGACCCCAACCCAGATTTGAAACACAACGGCGAAACCAGAGAAACCCGCATAAAGGAGTTTTTAACACAAAATGACACTAAAGTTATCGGGCTTCGGGAAGGAAATTGGATTAGAAAAATAAATAATAAAATCACAGTGGAAGGTCCCCAGCTCACACGGATTTTTGAAAAGGGAAAAGACCCCTACGAAATTAAAAGCGGAAGCGAATTGTAATTTTATTTTCACATAATTTAGATTTAATCTAAATAAAATTATAAATTTGCTGTTCTTTAATTACAACATTTTATAAAATGAAAACAGCATCAATTTATCAAGATTTAGAATTTAGCGAAAATAAACCCGCTATTAAAGTTCTTTTAGAAACCGATTTTACCAAAGAAATCCGAATTCTGCTGAACAAAGGACAGGAAATGAAAGAACATCAAACGCCCTATCCTATTGTGGTAGAGTTAGTTTCAGGGGCAATTATCTTCGGTGTAGAAGGGAAAGAATATGATATAGAAAAAGGCGGCCTTCTAACTTTGGCAGGAGGAATACCGCACCATCTAATCGCCAAGGAAGAAAGTATCGTTCGTCTAACACTAAGTAAATCAGACTCTTCCGCAAGAGTGGAAGATGTAGCTAAAAAATAAAATATGAAAGACCAACATATGAACCCTCAGCAGGGACACTGGATTTTAGCAAAAATGGGAAAAAAAGTTCTTCGTCCAGGAGGAAAAGAACTCAGCCTTAAAATGATTGAAAATCTGAACATTACCTCAAATGATGATGTTGTAGAATTTGCTCCAGGGCTTGGTTTTACCGCTGAAATTACTTTAGCAAAAAAGCCCAAAAGTTACACTAGTGTAGAGCTGAATGAGGAAGCTGCCGAAATTCTAAAAAATAAACTGAAAGGCGATAATGTGAGGATTATTATTGGCAATGCAGCCCAATCGACATTGGAAGATGAAAGCGTAACGAAAGTCTATGGAGAAGCGATGCTGACGATGCATGCAGATCACAGAAAATCAGAAATCATAAGGGAAGCCCACAGAATACTAAAACCAGGTGGAATATATGCAATCCATGAACTTGGGCTTACTCCAGATGACATAAGCTCTGAGAAAAAAAGCCACATTCAGCAGGAACTGGCAAAGGCTATAAAAGTAAATGCAAGACCACTTACCGCGAGTGAATGGACAGAACTGCTGGAACAAGAAGGTTTTTTGGTAAAGAAAATAGAAACCAATCTTATGCACCTTTTAGAGCCTAAAAGAATGATAGATGATGAAGGGTTTTTCCGCACATTGAAAATTGTATTTAATATCTTAACAAATCCTTCTGCACGAAAGAGAATTTTAGCAATGAGAAAGGTTTTCAGAACCTACCAAAATCATTTAAATGCCGTAGCCATCATTGCTGAAAAGAAATAATAAAAATGTTTTTCTTTATTTTAATAAAAAAAGGATATTAAAATTAATATCCTTTTTTGTTAGTTTTTATATTTCTCTTGATAATCTTCTTGAGATGCTTTGATAACTTCTTTTGCGTGTTTAGCATCATAGACTTCATCTATTCTACATGCCACAGGCTCACCAGGAAGATTTTTATAAGTCAAGAAATAGTGCATTAGTCTATCTACTTCAGCCTTAGGAAGTTCTGAAATATCTTTGATATGTCCATAAGACTGGTCGCCTACTAATACAGCTACGATTTTATCATCAGCCTCGCCTTTGTCTATCATCTTAAACCCTCCGATTGGCACTGCTTCCAGCAAAATACCACCAACAGGAACATTGTGGCTGCTCAATACGCAGATATCTAGTGGATCGTGGTCTCCTTCCGTGATGTCTGAAGCGCCTCTTTTCACTGCAAGTTCCTTTACTCTCTCATCGCAGTAAGTTCTTGGAACAAAGCCATATAGAGCAGGAATTATATTAGAAAATTTCTGCGGTCTGTCTACTTTTAGATGTCCGCTTTCTTTATCGATTTCATATTTAATAGTATCTGATGGAACTATTTCCACAAAAACATTAACTACATCTGGTGCTTTTTCCCCAGCTGAAATTCCATGCCAAGGATGTGCTTTAAAAGTTGGAATCATTATACTATATTTATTTTTAAATTATACTACTTATTTCATTTCTAAGGTTTTGGATAGTATCTGAGATATAATCCTCGCCATACACATACCCCATCAAAAACAGAGTTTTAAACTCCTGCAAAGAAGCATTTGGGCTGTTTTCCAAAGTCTTATGGAGAAGCTGGAGAACATTATTTTTAGAATTTAAAATATTATTCCAAGAATCTTGGCTGATATAAAGCTGTTGTGAAGCATTATACTCAAATTCTTCCATAATATTTTTTTCCACCAAAAACACAAATTCCACAGCAGCCAATTCCTTGTCAAACTTCTGAACCAAGTTAGAAGGCTTCATTCTCTCCAAAAACAAAGTCATTCTTTCATACGCCTGCAATCTTATCTGTGCATTGGATTTCCCTGAAATAATGCTTAATTCTCTGTTTTTCAACTTAATGAACTGAAACACAAACTGTCTCAGCAATATCACAAAAGGAACTGCCACGATTAAAGCAAAACCGTAAGGCAGTAGGTTATCTAAATTGCTCATTTTTTAAAAATCAAAAGTGTGCAAATGTAAGAAATTTTATGAAACCAATACCTCTCCTGTCATTTTTTCAGGAATTTTTATTCCCATAATGTGGAGAATGGTAGGCGCTACATCGCCCAATTTTCCTTTTTTGAGCTGCCATTTTTTGTCTTTGTCCATTACTATCAGAGGAACTAAACTAGTGGTATGATTGGTATTAGGTGAGCCATCTTCGTTTATCATATAGTCTGAATTACCATGGTCAGCAAGGATAAGCACCGTATAGCCGTTTTCATAGGCTGTATTGGCGACATCTTTTATGCATTCATCCACCACTTCGCAGGCTTTTACCACAGCATCAAAAACGCCCGTATGTCCTACCATATCAGGATTAGCAAAATTTAAGCAAACAAAATCTGCTGTCTGTTTCTGCAATTCTGGAATAATGGCGTTACGAATATCAAAAGCTGCCATTTCAGGCTTTAAATCATAAGTTTTCACATCTCTAGGACTTGGGCAGAGTATTCTTTTTTCGTTTTCAAATTCGGTTTCGCGCCCT
>CAUQHD010000060.1:0-8648 GCA_963517805.1 uncultured Flavobacteriaceae bacterium
TTTTTAACAACGCGATGTCTGTACTTGGGTCTGTGCCAATTAGCTTCGCGGTATAAGTTTTTTTGTTGCTGAGAACGACTTCTAGTTTATTGGCATTTGCAACCACATGGTTGTTAGAAATGATGTACCCATCAGAAGAGATGATTACACCAGAACCCAGACCAGACGGCAGGTCTTTCGGGGTTTCTCTTTGCTGGCCTCTATTATTTTTAAATCCTTCTCCGAAGAAAAATTCAAAAATATCTTGATCCATTGATCTTCCTGAATAAGCATTGTTTTGATAGTTTCTTATTGTAACTACCGCAGGAACAGTGGTTTTGGATGCTTTTACGAAATCATCGCTTATTCCGGCTCCATTTATTCCTGCAAATTTTCCATCATTTCTTGCCGATGAAAAATAAGAAAAATCGGTATTGTCTTGTTCGGTCTTAAAATAATTAATCGCTCCAAATGTAGTTGCTCCTGAAATTACTCCTACAATAGCAAAAGGAGCTAATTTTTTCAATTGTTTTTTCATATTCTTAAATCTTAATCATTTATTGAATGTTAATACAAATTTAATGCAAAAAAGAATCTGCAAACGCTGAAAAACATTTATTTTAACGAAGTTTAACAAGAATTATAAAACTTTAAATGATTAGTGCTGTTTTTTAACTAAATTTTGTTTGCGGACATAAATTCTTCCGCTTTTTCTACCATCTCAGAGCTTCCGCAGAAAAACGGCACCCGCTGGTGGAGTTCAGTAGGTTCTATTTCTAAGATTCTTCTGTATCCATCAGAGGCCTTTCCTCCGGCCTGTTCCGTTAGAAATGCGATAGGATTGCACTCGTAGAGAAGGCGCAATTTTCCTTTGGGAGCAGCAGATGTTGGTGGATATATATATATGCCGCCTTTTATCATATTTCTATGGAAATCCGCTACTAAAGACCCTATGTATCTTGATGTGTAAGGTCTGTCTCCTTCTTCTTTTTGGCAGTATTTTATGTAATCTTTCACGCCCTGTGGAAATTTAGCATAATTTCCTTCATTGATGGAATATATTTTTCCTTTCTTCGGATATTTCATATTTGGATGGGATAGGTAGTAGGTTCCTATAGAAGGGTCTAAGGTAAAACCATTTACGCCGTTTCCTGTGCTGTAAACCAGCATGGTAGAAGACCCATATATAACATATCCTGCAGCTACCTGATTTTCACCTTTTTGTAGGAAATCTTCCATTTTTACGGGAGTTCCTTCGGGGGAGGTTCTTCTATAAATAGAGAAGATAGTTCCCACAGAGACATTTACATCTACATTGGAAGAGCCGTCTAATGGGTCTATGAGGACAACATAATTGTTCATTCTGCTGTTTTCTCCGCCTTTTATTTCTATGAAATTCTCATTTTCTTCTGATGCTATACCGCATACTATTTCTCTGTGAGAGAGCGCTTCTATAAATATTTCATTGGCAAAAACATCTAATTTCATTTGTTCTTCGCCTTGTATATTTTCATTTCCTGCTTTTCCGAGTATGTCTGCAATTCCTGCTTTATTTACTTCTCGGTTTACAATTTTTGAAGCAATTTTTATAGAACTTAAAAGCCTTGAAAGTTCTCCGCTGGAGTATTTGAAATCCTCCTGTTTATCGATGATAAACTCGCCTAATGATTGTAAAGTCTGGTCTGTCATATTTTCAATAAATTTATAGATTCGCAAAAATCGGAAATTTAAGTTGAAAAATAATCTTTTTTATATCAATCTTATTTAATATTTTTGTAAATTATACTTTTTGTATCAGAAAAAGGTCGAGAAATAAAATTTGAATGAAAGTTTTTAAATTTGGTGGAGCTTCTGTAAAAGATGCAGAAGGAGTGAGGAATGTAGTAAAAGTTCTTGAAAATCAAGGATTTGAATCTTGTTTGCTCGTTGTTTCTGCAATGGGAAAGACCACCAATGCTTTAGAAAAAGTGGTAAAAGAGTATTTTGAAGAAGGAGACTATCAGCAGTGGATACAAAAAATAAAAGAAGAACATATAGGCATAGCTGGAGAATTATTTGAAAAAAATCATCCGATTTTTGAGGAAATTAAGATTATTTTTGATGAAGCAGAATTTTTTTTAAAAATAAATAAATCGCCAAATTATAATTTTGTCTATGACCAAGTTGTAACATGCGGAGAGATAATTTCCTCTAAAATATTGAGCAGTTATTTGAAAGAAGCAGGATTTTCAAATGAATGGCTGGATGCCCGTGATTTTATAAAAACGGACGCAAACTATCGTGAAGGCTTGATTAACTGGGAGATAACGGAGAAAAATGTTTTGAAATTAGACAATGATAAATTCTATGTTACTCAGGGTTTTATCGGTTCGGATGATAATAATTTTACGGTTTCTCTTGGGCGGGAAGGTTCTGACTATTCTGCGGCGATTTTTGCTTACTGCTTGAATGCCAGTGATGTAACTATCTGGAAAGATGTACCAGGGGTAATGACAGGCGACCCGCAAAAGTTTGATAATGTGGAGCTTCTGACTAATATTTCTTACGAGGAAGCGATAGAAATGGCGTATTACGGGGCATCGGTTATCCATCCGAAAACGCTTCAGCCGCTGCAGCAGAAGAAAATTCCTTTTTTTGTGAAATCCTTTATTCATCCTGAAAAACAAGGGACGAAAATTGGAATTTGTGATGAAAACCAGAGAAAGGAAAGTTATATTTTGAAGGAAAACCAAACATTGATGAACATAGCGACACGGGATTTTTCGTTTATTGCAGAAGACCATATGAGTTATATTTTCGGACAGCTGGCAAAATATAGAATTAAGGTTTCTCTGATGCAGAATTCGGCGATTTCTTTGGCATTATGTTTAGAAGATAAATTTGATAATATTGAAAAACTTAACCAAGAATTAGAACAAAATTTTAATACAAAAATTCAGGAAAATGTTTCTTTGTTTACAGTGAGAAATGTGGATTTGAATAAATTAGAAAACATTTATAAAGCAAAAAATGTCTTGCTGGAACAAATAACAAAAACCACCATACAAATGGTAATAAATTAATTTTACGCAATGAGTCTTATTTCTAAAAACGATTTAGTATCAGCAGCGGGGCTGGGAAAATGGGGATTATTGAAATATCCGATAGTTTCGGCGGTGATGAGGTTGGCAAAAATTAATAAAGTAAATGACCTCTATGACAAGATAAAGGATTTGGAAGGGCAGGAGTTTTTTGATAAACTTCTCGAAGAGTTGAATGTCAAATATTTAGCATTCCAAGAGGATTTGGCTAAAATTCCAAAAACAGGTCCTTTTATTTTGGTTTCCAATCATCCTCTGGGCGCATTGGATGGGGTCATTATGTGTAAAATACTTACGGAAATTCGGCCGGATTTTAAGGTGATGGGGAATTTCCTTTTGACAAAGATAAAGCCGATGGAGCCTTATGTAATCTCTGTCAATCCGTTTGAAAAGAGAAAAGAGGCTTACAGCAGTATGTCTGGAATGCGCGAAGCTCTGAAACACCTTTCGGAAGGAGGTTGTCTGGGGATTTTTCCTGCTGGAGAAGTTTCGAATAAAAATAATGAATACAACGAGATATTAGACAAAGAATGGCAAGAACCAGCATTAAAATTGATAAAAAAAGCACAAGTTCCTATCGTTCCGATGTATTTTCATGCGAAAAATAGCAAGTTGTTTTATAATGTTTCTAAAATTCACCCAGATTTGCAGACACTTTTGCTTCCTTCTGAAATGGTGAATAAAAGAGAAAAACCAATCAAAATAAGAATAGGAAGACCTGTAACACCCAAAATCCTAAATGAATACGAGACTCCAAAAGAATTAGGAGAGTTTCTGAGAAAGAAAGTTTATATGATGAAGTCCTATTTTGAGGATAGAAAATCTGTTGCAGAATTCCTGAAAGTGAAGAATTTAAATATTTCACCAAAGGAAGAAGTTGTGGTTCAGAATATTATAGATGAAACACCTTTGGCGGAAATTTTAGCAGATAGAGAAAATCTTAGAAAAACAGAAGGAAAAATGCTCTTTTCTAATGGCGATTACGAGGTTTATTTCACGAAATTTGATGAAATCCCAGCCATGATGCGCGAGATTGGGCGTCAGAGAGAGCTGACTTTCAGGGCGGTAGGAGAAGGAACAAATCTCCCTTTCGATTTAGATGAATATGATAAACACTATCATCATTTAATTCTTTGGGATAATGTAGCTCAAAAAATAGCAGGAGCCTACCGTATGGCGCTTGGTTCAGAAGTGATGAAAAACTACGGAATAAAGGGCTTTTATACAAATTCTCTTTTTGATTTTGACCAAGAATTACAGCCTTTCTTCAAAAAAGTGATAGAAATGGGACGGGCTTACATTTCCATAGAATATCAGCAGAAGCCTTTGCCGCTTTTCCTTTTGTGGAGAGGGATTGTCCATGTTTGTTTAAGAAATCCTGAACATAAATTCCTCATGGGCGGGGTAAGTATCAGCAATAGATTTTCGGATTTTTCTAAATCTCTGATGATAGAATTTATGCGGTCTCATTATTTTGACCCTGCGGTGGCACAATATGTTCACCCTAAAAATGACTATAAAGTATATCTCAGCGAAAGGGACAAAAGCCTTTTCTTTGAAGGTTTGGATGATGATCTGAATAAATTTGATAAACTTATAGATGATTTTGAGCCTGAGATGAGGCTGCCGGTTTTGATAAAAAAATACATTAAGCAAAATGCAAAAGTTGTGGCTTTTAATGTTGATCCTAATTTTAATGATGCAATAGATGGGCTTATGTATATCAGAATCAGTGATTTACCGGAAGGAACAATAAAACCCGTTTTGGAAGAAATGAGCGAGCAGTTGAAAAATTGCGAAAAAAATAATGAAGATAATAAGTAATATAGTTGCATGTTAAGATAAAACTTCATATATTTGCCACCGAATTAAACAAAAAAAGGTTTCTTAGCTCAGTTGGTAGAGCAACGGACTGAAAATCCGTGTGTCCCTGGTTCGATTCCTGGAGAAACCACTTTCCCTCAAAAATAGCATTTTTTGAGGGATTTTTATTTTGTAATTGCTTTAGAAATTTCACGAAAAATAGTTTATTTTTGTCCAAAATAAAATTTTGTTTCAGAAAATAATCATATTTCCTTTTGTGATGCTGGTTCGTTTTTATCAGCTCGCCATTTCGCCGTGGCTGGGGAGCAACTGCCGTTATCAGCCCACATGTTCTCAGTATATGCTGGAAGCCCTGAAAACACACGGTCTTCTGAAAGGATTATTTTTAGGAACAAAGAGAATTTTGAGCTGTCATCCATGGGGAGGCAGCGGCTATGACCCAGTTCCACCTAAAAAAAGAAAGTAAATTTAAAATGAAAGATAAAATAAGATTTTTTATTCTGTTTGCATTGTTGCCGTTTCAGTTGTTCTTTTCACAAGAATACAAAAATGGTTTTTCTGACGGAAATATAGTAACTAAAAAGGGAAGTACTCCCGTAAAAATATTTGTAAGTCCTGATATGAAGCAGGTTTATGATGCTCTCGGTTCAGAGAATGCAGATGTATTGGTTATTCTTAATAAATACAATACAGAGCTGTCTGGTCAGAGAGAATATGAGTATTTGGCTCCATATTATGAGGAGTTTAAAAAGAAAGGCTATTTTATTCTTAATGAGAATTTTATGCCTGTCGGCGAGGAGGGAATGTCCGCAGAATCCCTTAAAAGCTACAAATATATTTTGAAATCTGGTCAGCTGACAAAGCAGGATTTTCAGATGAGTAAAATGGTATGGCTAAATACCAAGTTCAGCATTTGGAATCCTAATGAAGGCATCGATATTTTTGGTTTTAAACTGAGATATTACGGGCTGATGTTTGTTTTTGCTTTTGGATTTGGGATTTTAATTATGAGACAAATTTTCAAAATTGACAATGTAGATGAAAAATTCATAGATCCGCTCTTTACATGGACATTGCTGGGGACTATTTTTGGGGCAAGAATAGGGCATGTGGTTTTCTATGAACCGAGTTTGTTTGTAACGGATTTTTGGAGTGTTTTCCTGCCCATCAGGACAAAACCTACGCTCGAGTTTACAGGTTTTTCTGGGCTGGCGAGCCATGGGGCTACTATCGCATTGATTTTGACGACTTTATATTATAGTTATAGAATTATTAAGAAAAATCCTTTTTGGGTTTATGACAGATTAGGAATTGTCATTGCATTAGGAGGGGCTTTTGTGCGAATGGGGAATTTTTTCAATTCTGAAATTATCGGAAAACCAGCGAGTGAAACTTCGCCGTTTGCGATACTTTTCCCACAGCAGAGTATGGAATATGGTGCTATAGTTCCGAGATATCCTACTCAGCTTTTTGAGGCTTTTGGGTATGTGTGTTTGTTTATTTTATTGGCTGTTTTGTACAAATTTACTCGTAAAAAATATCAGCAGGGATGGCTTTTTGGGCTGTTTTTTGTGATACTTTGGAGTATTCGTTTCTTTGTAGAATTCCTGAAAGAGCCGCAGGGAGATGAGGTTATCACATTTGCAGGGCTCAATACTGGGCAGATTCTGAGCATTCCGTTTATGCTGGCAGGTGTGGCGATTATGATTTATTCCAAGAAAAATAAAATAGAACCAGCCGAATAAGTTGATTTACAATGTTTTTGCTTTGTAATCAATTTTTGAAAAAGAAGAAAAATGATTTTAAATTCAAAAATTTACGGACAGGAAATTCAGGAAACTCCTCTGTTGGTTTTTCATGGACTGTTCGGAATATCAGATAATTGGGCGACTTTCGGAAGGGAATTTGGTCAGTGGATGCCCTGCCATTTGGTGGATTTGAGAAATCACGGAAAAAGTTTTCACTCAGCTGAAATGTCTCACCAGATAATGGCGGAGGATATTTTAAACTATATCAATCATTATCAATTAGATAAGGTCAATCTTCTGGGGCATTCGCTTGGCGGCAAGGCAGTGATGCAGTTTGCGATTTCTTATCCAGAAAGGGTAAATAAACTTGTCGTAGCAGACATAGCGCCAAGGGCTTACAGACCACATCATCAGACCGCTTTTGAAGCCTTGCAGAGTGTGGATTTTTCTACTGTTTCTGCTCGTAAAGATGTGGAGCTTCAGCTGGAAAAATACATTACGGACAGAGCCATGCTTTTATTCCTTCTCAAAAATCTCTATTGGGAACAAGAAAACAAACTGAACTGGAGATTTAACCTAAAAACTCTTTCCGAAAAATATGCTGATTTGGTCGGAAATATAGAAGCAAAAGGAGTTTTCGGTGGGAAAACTTTATTCCTCGCTGGCGAAAAGTCTAATTACATCCTTCCAGAAGATGAAATCCTAATTCGTGAGAAATTCCCTGACATCCAGATTGTTAAAATTAAAAATGCAGGGCATTGGCTTCAAGTAGATAATTCGCAAGATTTTAACAATTCTGTTAAAGATTTTTTAATAAAAGGCTAATCATAACATAGATCAATTTTTGTGTGAATAAAATTTTTTATATTTACACAATCAAAAATTTTAAAATTATGTCAAGTATTAAAACTATAAATCCTGCCACAGGTGAGGTATTAAAAGAATATCCAGAAATGACATCTGGTGAGGTTTCAGAAATTATCGCACAAGCTGATAAAACCTTTAAAGAATGGCGTAAAAAGCCTTTTTCAGAAAGAGCAAAAGTTCTCTATAATGCAGCAAAAATCATGCGTGAGCGCAAAGAAGAGTTGGGTAAATTATGCTCTATCGAGATGGGAAAACTTCACAGAGAAGGTATCGCAGAGGTGGAACTTTGTGCTGGGATTTTTGAATATTATGCAGAAAATGGAGAAAAACTATTGGCGGATAAGCCTTTGGAAACACCACACGGAAAGGCGTTTTTGTCTTATGAGCCGATAGGTGTGATTCTGAGCGTTCAGCCTTGGAACTTTCCTTTCTATCAGACTACTCGTTCTGCTGCGCCTAACCTTATCGTAGGGAATACAATAGTGCTGAAACACGCATCTAATGTGCCGCAGGCCGGAGAAATGATGGAAAAAATTCTTTTAGAAGCAGGAGCGCCTAAGGGTGCTTATGCTAATATTTTCGTTCCTGGTTCTAAAGTGTCAGAAATATTGGACGACCCAAGAGTAAAAGGTGCAGCCCTTACAGGAAGCGAACCAGCAGGAGCTAGTTTCGCATCTGTGGCAGGGAAAAATGTCAAAAAATCAATCTTGGAACTTGGTGGAAGTGATGCTTTCATCGTTATGCCAGATGCTGATTTAGACAAAGCTGTAGAAACTGCTGTGAATGGCAGACTATGGAATGCAGGGCAGGTGTGCGTTTCTCCAAAGAGAGTTATCGTTCCAGAAAGCCTTTATCCAGCGTTCCTTGAAAAAGCTACACAGCTGTTTGGAAATGCTAAAGTGGGAGATCCTCTTGATCCGGAAACTCAGTTGGCACCTTTGAGTAGTGTCAAAGCAAGAGAAGATGTTTTATCTCAAGTAGAAAAAGCTGTAGCACAAGGAGCAAAACTAGTGACAGGAGGTAAAAAAATAGAAGGTTCAGGAGCATTTATGCAGCCTACTATTTTGACAGATATCAAGAAAGGAATGGATGATTATTCAGATGAAATATTTGGGCCAGTACTGATGATTTATTCCGTGAAAAATATGGA
>CAUQHD010000061.1:0-8538 GCA_963517805.1 uncultured Flavobacteriaceae bacterium
GAAAAAGAGGCAGACTACATAGTAATGGGGTCTCACGGAAGGAGCGGGATGTATGATGTGTTCATCGGAAGTCTTACCAAAGAACTTACCAAATCCTCCCCTATTCCTATATTGGTGATTCCTTGTCATGAAAAATAAAATTTTATTTAAAACTCTCGTGCTTTTGGCTTGAGAGTTTTTTTGAAGCAAATTTTAACTTAAAAATTTAAAATCGTATTTTTGAGGATTGTTTTAAGAAATAAGAAGATGGACATTCAGAAAATACGGAACTTGTTCCCTATATTACAGACGGAAATCAATGGAAAGCCTTTGGTTTATTTGGATAATGCAGCAACTTCACAAAAACCAATATCGGTAATTGAAACTTGGGAAAAATATTATAAAACACTGAATGCCAATGTGCATCGTGGAATTCATACTCTAAGCCAGCAGGCAACCGAGGAAATGGAAAACTCTCGGAAGAAAATCCAGAAATTCATCAACGCTGAAAAAGATTACGAAGTTATTTTCACAAAGGGAACCACCGAGGGAATCAATCTCATAGCCTATTCCATAAGCCACCTCATCAGCGAAAATGATGAAATAATCATTTCTTATTTGGAACATCATTCTAATATTGTCCCTTGGCAGATGCTTTGTGAAAGGACTGGCGCGAAACTAAAAGTGATTCCTATGGATGAAAATGGAGTTTTGCAGATGGATACTCTAGAAAACATGCTTTCTGAAAAAACCAAAATAGTTTCTGTAAATCAGGTTTCTAATGCTTTGGGAATCATTAATCCCATTGATGAAATCATCGCTAAAACAAGGCAACAGTCAGATGCTTTGGTCGTAATAGATGGAGCGCAGTCGGTTTCTCATTTTCAGATAGATGTACAAAAAATGGACTGTGATTTCTTCGTTTTTTCTGGACATAAAATGTATGCTCCTATGGGAACAGGAATTTTATATGGAAAAGAATCAGCTTTAAATAAATTAATGCCTTTTCATGGAGGCGGAGAGATGATTGCAACCTGTTCTTTTGATAAAACCACTTATGCAGATTTACCTTTTCGCTTTGAGGCAGGGACACCTAATGTCGGCGGAAACATAGCTCTGGGAGCCGCAGTAGATTTTATACAAAGCATTGGGCACAAGCAAATTATAACTCATGAAAAAATATTGCTAAAATATGCCCAAGAGCAATTATTACAAATAGATGGTTTAAAAATTTATGGCCGAAATGCAGAAAAAGCAGGAGCTGTTTCCTTTAACCTTGAAGGAATTGGAATTGCTTCCGATGTGGGAATGATACTTGATAAACAAGGAGTTGCAGTGCGGACAGGTCATCATTGTGCCCAGCCGATAATGAATTATTTCAATATTTCGGGAACGGTTCGGGCAAGTTTCGCAGTATATAATACTTTGGAAGAAGTAGATATTTTGGTAAATGCCGTAGAAAAGGCAAGAAAAATGCTGAAATAAAGAATTTAAAATTATTGAAAAATATGTTAAAAGCAGGTTTAGTAGGTGCTGGGCATCTTGGAAAAATACATTTGAAATTGCTCAACCAATCAGAAAAATACGATTTGGTGGGCTTCCATGATAAAGATATAGAAAATTCCAAAAAGCTGGAAGCAGAATTTGGGTACAAATTTTATGAAAACTTGGACGAACTCTTGGATAAAATACAGGTTCTGGACATTGTGACGCCTACATTTTATCATCATGACTATGCTAAAATAGCCATAGAAAGAGGCTTGGATTTTTTCATAGAAAAGCCTGTAACTCAGACTTTGGAGCAGGCAGAAGAGATTATTCAGCTTTGTAACGAAAAGGGAATCAGGGCGCAGGTAGGGCATGTAGAGCGCTACAATCCTGCATTTATCGCTACGAAGCCGTTTATCAGTGAACCAAAATTCATTGAAATCCACCGTCTGGCTGAGTTTAATCCGAGAGGAACGGATGTTTCTGTGGTTTTGGATTTGATGATACATGATTTGGATATTTTGCTTTCTTTGGTGAAATCTCCTGTGAAAAACATCCACGCAAGCGGCGTCTGTGTAGTCAGTAAATCGCCTGATATCGCTAATGCTAGAATAGAATTTGAGAATGGGTGTGTGGCGAATCTTACCACGAGCCGAATTTCAATGAAATCCATGCGAAAGAGCCGATTTTTCCAAAGAGATGCCTATATTTCAGTAGATTTCTTGGAGAAAAAAGCAGAGGTTATCCGTATGAAACCAGCTCCTGAAAATCCATCAGATTTTGATATGATTATCCAAAATGCAGAGGGCGAAAGAAACCAAATCATATTCGAATATCCTAATATTCAGCCGAATAATGCCATTTTGGATGAGTTGGAAAGTTTCGCAAACTCCATCACCGAGAATAAACCTGTGGAGGTAAGTCTGGAAGATGGAACGGAAGCACTGAAAGTGGCTTTGGAAATTATGAAACTAATTGATAAAAAGTAATTTATATGAAAGCTTTTAAATTTATTTTGTTGTTATTTATTACTTCTGCATCACTTGTTTTTGGGCAGGAGAAAAGGTATTTCTTTAAGTATGAGTATCATCCAAATTCAAAGTATTTAATTAAATATAAAACAGATATGGATGGAGGGTATAAGTTTGTGGGAAGCAAGGAAGTGATAGATAAAATAGGAATGAATGAGGTAAAAATGAAGATGAATATGAACATGGGAAGTACCATTTCTACACAAAAGAAACAAGATAACAAAATTCCATTTGTATTAGAATACACTGATTACATTTCTGAAGCAGAAATTAATGGAGAGAAAGTGAATAGAAAAATTCCCATTCAAGGAGTTAAATTGAGCGGTGATATTATAAATGGTAAGAAAAAGGAAGTTAAGAATGTAGAAGGAAACATCAATGAAGATACAAAGAAGATATTGATAGAATCGATTAAACAATTTTCTGCAATAGATACTGATTTTCCTAAAGAAGGCCTAAAAATAGGTGATAGTTTTGATGTTGTTGTACCATATAAACAAAGTATACCGAATGCGGGCGATATAGAAATGAAAATGAATGTAAAATATAAACTCTTAAAAGTAGAAAAAGAGGAAGCCTATTTTGATATGTTGATAGATTTTGTAATGGGAGATAAAAATGTTAAAAATATGGACTTGTCTGCATCTGGTGATGGAAAAGGTTTTTTATTATTTGACATGAAAAATAATTATTTTACCAGTCAGAATATAGACATGACTATTAATTTAAAATTAAAAACAGAATTACTTACACTTGAAAATACTTCTAAAGCAAAATCCGTCATTACTCAACAAAAAATAAAATAAAAATATTTTTTAGAGAAACTACATTTATATTTATTAACTTTGCAAAACCTTATAAGGTATATATTTTTAGTTAAACAATTTAAATTTAGAAAGTTATGAAATTACCAAAGTTTTTGATGGCAGATAATTCAGAATTTCCAGAGGATTTGTTCGTAGTACATACAGAATATCCAAGATTTATCCTAAATGTAGAGGAAGAAGAAGTAGAATGGCTGGATGATTTGGAAGGAGATGATGAGGAAACCGTTGCAAATGAAGCTACAAAAGTAGTAGAAGAAGCATTCGCATGGTGTGATGAAGAATTGGCGAAATACGACGATTTGGAAGATTAATTATCTTTAAGACAAAATAAAAACCCACCTAAAAAGTGGGTTTTTTATTTTATAGACCGAAAGCCTTTTTGATTTCTTCTACTTTATCCAGTTTTTCCCAAGTGAAAAACTCTAAACCTTTGATAGTAAGCTCGTTTTTAGCTCCTTTGTTAAAGGTTTTATCCGCTACATAATAATTTCTTCCCATGTGTCCATAGGCTGCTGTTTCGCGGTAAATAGGATTCCTCAGTTTTAGGTTTTGCTCTATCGCATAAGGTCTTAGGTCAAATAATTGCTGCACTTTTTCTGCGATTTCTCCATCAGTAAGATTTACTTTGGAAGTTCCATAAGTGTTGATATACAAACCACAAGGTTTAGCAACTCCGATGGCATAAGAAATCTGAACTAAAATTTCATCCGCAACTCCCGCTGCTACAAGGTTTTTGGCGATATGTCTCATGGCATAGGCTGCACTTCTATCCACTTTAGAAGGGTCTTTTCCAGAGAATGCTCCTCCTCCGTGAGCGCCTTTTCCTCCGTAAGTATCTACGATAATTTTTCTTCCTGTAAGCCCTGTATCTCCGTGCGGACCACCGATTACGAATTTCCCAGTAGGATTGATATGGAATGTAATATCATCATTGAAAAGCGCCTGAATTTCAGGCTTTTGTCTCGCTTTAACTTTTGGAATTAAAATCTCTATGATGTCTTTTCTGATTTTTGCCAGCATGTTTTCTTCTGTGTCAAATTCATCATGCTGAGTAGAAACCACGATGCTGTCTATTCTCACAGGCTTGTGATTATCAGAATATTCTATCGTAACTTGTGATTTTGCGTCAGGACGAAGGTAGGTGATTTCCTTATTTTCTCTCCTCAATGCAGAAAGTTCTCTCAAAATAGAATGAGCCAAGTCTAATGCCAGCGGCATGTAGTTTTCGGTTTCGTTGGTTGCATATCCGAACATAATTCCTTGGTCACCAGCACCTTGTGCGTTTGCTTTAGTCTCAAAATCAGAGTTTTGAGTAATTCTGTCCACGCCTTGGTTGATATCTGGCGACTGCTCATGGATAGCAGAAATCACTCCACAAGAATCTCCATTGAACATATATTCGCCTTTGGTGTAGCCAATATCATTGATAACCTCCCTAGCGATGGTCTGCACATCAAGGTAAGCCTCAGATTTTACCTCTCCAGCTAGGACTACTTGCCCAGTGGTTACGAGCGTTTCACAAGCTACTTTTGAGTTCTTATCATAGGCCAAGAAATGGTCTATTAAAGCATCTGATATTTGGTCTGCTATTTTATCTGGATGTCCTTCAGAAACGGATTCTGATGTAAATAAGTAAGCCATAAATTTCTTTATTTTGGGGTTAAAGATTTTATAAAATTTATATAAACTGTGAAACCAAAATAAAGAAACTAAAAAGAGAATTTCTGTTTTAGCATTTTTTATTGAGGTTGCAATCAGTACAAATTTTTCCTCTTAATTTTAAAAGGCAAATTTACATAAAAAAATTAAACTTCAAAATTAAATTTTACTGAGGAGCGATAATGGAGAAATTCTTCGGATTTTTATTGTAATTAAGATGTTTTGATAAAGCATCTTTTATAAAAGACCCAAATTCATTGAGCATCTTTTGTTTATAAGTTGGTTTGTAATAAATGAGGCTGATTTCTCTGGAAGGGAAAGGTTTTTTAAAATGAAAAACTTTTTTCTTCTGCTCTTCCGAGAGCTGCTGCATGGCAAGTTCTGGTAGCACAGTGATGCCTCCTGTCTTGTCCACCATCTTTATGAGAGTGCTGATGTTGGATGCTGAGAATTCCAAGTTTTTGGGTTTCAGTGAGTTTTCTCTTAGATGGCAGATGGTTTCCATTTGTTTTCTTAAGCAGTTTCCTTCTTCCAAAAGCCAAAATTTATCTGAATTAAAATCCTCAGAACCTATAAAATATTCATCTTTATTTTCATAAGAGGAATAAATCAGCAGTTCTTCATTAAAAAGAAAATCACTGAAAAATTCTTCTGTTTCATGATATGGAGTAGAAATGATACCTGCATCTATTTCGCCAGATTTTAGGGATTTTATGATGTTTTCGGTATTCATTTCGTGGATGTTCATTTCTATTTTTTGGTTTTGATTTAGAAAATCAAAAATTTCGTTTGGAATGAGAAATCCAGAAACCGTAGGAATAATCCCAAGGTTGATTTTCCCAGCCAATACATTATTAAGTGAATGAGCTTTATTTTTCA
The DNA here is from genome assembly GCA_963517805.1 of uncultured Flavobacteriaceae bacterium. Classification (GTDB taxonomy): domain Bacteria; phylum Bacteroidota; class Bacteroidia; order Flavobacteriales; family Weeksellaceae; genus JABCPE02. The sequence continues at coordinate 5,864 of CAUQHD010000061.1, forward strand.
GTTCTGTAATGTTATCCAGCACGGCTTTAGCAGAGGAAATAATCTCATCTCCAGCATCTGTGGTGCGGATGGGATGGGTGGTTCTGTCAAATATTTTTATACTAAGTTCATCTTCTAATTTTTGAATCATCGCGCTGAGTGTAGGCTGTGTGACATGACAAGCCAAAGCCGCCTTTCCAAAATGCTTGTATTTATCAACGGCGATGAGATATTCTAACTGCTGGATGTTCATGATTCTAAATATTACACAAACAAAGATACTAAAAAAATAAACCTCTGGATACATAAACATCCAAAGGTTTCTTGATATAAAAATTCAAATGAGAAATTAAATCTTACTAAGTAAGTTTCTAAAATTCACTTTGTTGTCTATGATTTGTCTCAGTTCAGAAACCGCTACACGCTCCTGCTCCATAGTATCACGGTGTCTTATCGTTACCGTGTGGTCAGTAAGGGTGTCGTGGTCTATGGTAATACAGAAAGGCGTTCCTATGGCGTCTTGTCTTCTGTATCGCTTACCGATGCTGTCTTTGTCTTCATAGATAAGATTGAAATCATATTTCAAATCATTGAAGATTTTTTCTGCATATTCTCCCATTCCATCTTTTTTCATCAGTGGTAAAATGGCAGCCTTTACAGGAGCAAGGGCAGGCGGCAAGGACAATACCGTTCTCTCTGAACCATCTTCTAAAACTTCATCTTTCAGGCAGTGAGAGAATAAAGCTAGGAATAATCGGTCTAATCCTACCGAAGTTTCCACCACATACGGAACATAGCTTTCGTTTCTTTCTGGGTCAAAATATTGTAATTTTTTCCCTGAATATCTTTCGTGAGCCGAAAGGTCAAAATCCGTTCTGGAGTGAATTCCTTCCAATTCTTTAAACCCAAATGGGAATTTGAATTCTATATCTGCCGCTGCATTGGCATAGTGAGCCAGTTTTTCGTGGTCATGGAATTTGTAGTTTTCTTCGCCAAGACCAAGGGCAAGATGCCAGTTTAGTCTCTTTTGTTTCCATTCTTCATAGAATTTTAGTTCTGTTCCTGGCGGCACGAAAAACTGCATCTCCATTTGTTCAAATTCTCTCATTCTGAAAATAAACTGTCTTGCAACAATCTCATTTCTAAATGCTTTACCAATCTGTGCAATCCCGAAAGGAAGTTTGTGGCGTGAAGTTTTCTGAACATTGAGGTAATTCACAAAAATCCCTTGTGCCGTTTCTGGACGAAGGTAAAGGTCCATCGCGTTCTCGGCAGCAGCACCTAATTTAGTCCCGAACATCAGATTAAACTGTCTCACTTCCGTCCAGTTTTTAGAACCCGTGTCTGGGTCAGCTATTTCTAGTTCTTCTATCAGGGCTTTTACATCAGCTAGGTCGTTATTGTCCAGCGATTTAGCCATTCGGGAAAGAATGGTTTTTTGTTTTTCGCGGTATTCTAGTACTTTTGGATTAGTGGAAACGAATTGCGCCTCATCAAAAGCCTCACCGAAGCGTTTTTTAGCCTTTTCTATTTCTTTTTGGGCTTTATCTTCTAGTTTTGCGCAGTAGTCTTCTATCAAGACATCGGCGCGGAAACGCTTTTTGCTGTCTTTGTTGTCTATCAGTGGGTCGTTGAAAGCATCCACATGCCCGCTCGCTTTCCAAATGGTAGGATGCATAAAGATAGCACTGTCCAGCCCTACGATGTTTTCATTGAGCTGAATCATCGCTTTCCACCAATATTGTTTAATGTTGTTTTTTAGTTCTATACCATTTTGTCCGTAGTCGTATATTGCAGAAAGTCCATCATAAATCTCACTAGAAGGGAAAATAAATCCGTATTCCTTGGCGTGAGAAATCACTTTCTTAAAAACATCTTCTTGCTTTGCCATCGTTAAAAAATTTATGCAAAAATAAGGATTTTAGTTTAATATTCTATACAAAAAAACACTCTCCATTCAGAGAGTGTTTTGTATTTTATTAATCCATTCTTTCAAGGAAAGCTTCTAATTTGTTCTTGTAGGTATTGTCTGTAATCCCTGTACCAGAATTTTGACCTCCTTGTGAAAATTGAAGTTCAGAGAAGTTGACCCCATCTCTTCTTCCTACCAACAGAGTAATTACCCATGAACCATTAACTTCAGTTCCTCTCGTATTACTATACTGAGGGGCTGCCACAAGATCCATATTAGCATAGTCGGCTTGTATTGCCCAATTGGCTCCTGACTGTTTTAATATCACTGTAGGAGGAGCAATTCTAGAACTATATGAAACAGAACTATTACGCACAGCAGGAACCCCAGTACTTCCTACGAGCATTACTAAATTACCTGCTGATGTTGGGAGCTTAAAGGATGCACTCATTATGGCTACGGCATATTTATTATAATTAATTCCTGTATCAAAATTAGCAATCCAGTCTCCTTTTACATCATTAATAGTGATGGTAAGGATACTCGTATTATTAGTAAAAGGAACTCCTTGGTAGACATCTCCTACTTTATCTATTATCAGAGGTCTATAATCATCATAACTTACAGTAGATGTTGGATTTCCTCCTAAATCTGCATCCATAGCAGAATTCACATTTGCACTATGTTTAGGCGTGCCTGCCAATCTAAGGACGGGTTTTCCGTTATTAGCAGCAGTGTTTTTTATAGTTAATGTTCTTGTAGGAATATCAGTATTGATTCCTAC
>CAUQHD010000062.1:0-8240 GCA_963517805.1 uncultured Flavobacteriaceae bacterium
AGCACCATAGACTTCATCCGTAGAAACATGGTAGAAAAGATTTTTTCTCGGTTCATTAGGAAATCTTCCATGCATATGCTCTGGATTTAGTGTCCAAAATTCTTTACAGAGATTAAGAAGGTTAGCAGTCCCAATTACATTGGTATTGATGAAAGCATTTGGGTCTGTGATACTTCTGTCCACATGGCTTTCCGCAGCGAGATGTATCACCGCGTCTGGATTATGTTTTTCAAAAACTTTTTTTAGTTCTTCAGGTTTTGTGATATCTGCTTTTTCAAAGATATAGTTTGGTTTGTTTTCTATATCTTTCAGATTTTCAAGGTTTCCTGCGTATGTAAGGGCATCAAGGTTGATGATTTTCGTTTGCGGGAGATTTTTCACAAACTCACGAACAACATGAGAACCGATAAATCCTGCTCCGCCAGTGATAATGATAGATTTCATAATTTTATAGTTCTAATTTTAAAGAATTTCCATCCAAATAAACAGCTTTGGATTCCGTGATTTTTATTTTTTGTTCCTCAGAAAAACCAATAGTTTCTCCATTTTTTAAAGTAACATCAAAACTCAAAATATAGTTGAGCACAGGAAGAATAAATTCATGTAAATCGCCTCGTGACATTTGGCTGTCGATGATTTCTATTTCCTCTTTTCCGAATTCTTTCATTCCAAAAGTATAAAGGCTGTCTTTCCCTTCTTCTGAGCCGATAAGTCCGATGTAAATCCACAGAATCACAGGCAGATTTCCTTCTAATAAAAAGTCTGCAAAGTCAATATACAAGCCTTTTGGAAGTAGCAGAGTCTGGTTTCCTTGATAAATACCTATCGCATCAGGAGAAGTTCTGAGGATAGAGGCGTTAATCATCGTCATCAAAGAGAATTTCTCAACCTGACCTTTTGTTTTATCTAAAATAGAGACAATAGCATGGCTGTTGTGCTCTGGAACTTCTTTTTCTACATTATTCCATAGATAGGAATAACCAAATATTGACTCCAAATCTTCGCTCGGAATAGGTGCTGGCATTTTTGCAATGGCAGCCATCATTCCATTGATAATGAGCGTTGCTGCTTCATCATCGCCAGAGATTTCAGAAACTTCTAGTCCCCAGTGGGATTTTAAATCTTCTAAAACTTTATCTAGTGAATAGCATTCTCCTTTAAACATCGGCATAGAAAGCACTAGGCTGCTATTCTCCTTTTCAGGTTTTGGAGTTTCCTTTGTCTCTTTTTTCTTGAAAAAATCAAAAAGTCCCATAATTTTATGTTTTTATTTTATTGTTTTTCTACCGATAGATTTATAATAAAATCCTGTGTTTTCTATTTGGTCGATAGAGAACATGTTTCTACCATCGAAAATGGCTTTGTTCTTCATCTTTTCTGCCATAAGCTGGAAGTTAGGATTTTTGAACTCGCTCCATTCTGTCGCTATCAGCAGACAGTCAGCATCTTCTAAGCAGGAATACATGTCTTTGGTATATTCTATTTTGTCGCCAAAGATTTTCTTTACATTTTCCTCTGCGATGGCATCGTAAGCCGTTATTTTTGCGCCTTTTTCTAATAAAAGAGAAATATTATCCAAAGATGAAGCTTCTCTGATGTCATCAGTATTTGCTTTGAAAGCAAGTCCCCACATCGCGATTTTCTTGTCTTTGATGTTTCCGCCGAAATATTTTTCAATTTCAGAAACGAGGATTACTTTTTGAGCCTTATTTACATTTTCAGTAGCGTTAAGGATTTGAAAATCAAAGTTTTCTTCTTTTCCTGATTTGATGAGGGCTTTCACATCTTTCGGAAAACAGCTTCCTCCATAGCCTATTCCTGGGAAAAGGAAACGATGACCGATTCTGTCATCACTTCCCATACCGAGCCTTACTTTATCTACATCAGCTCCCACTTTTTCGCAGTAGTTTGCGATTTCGTTCATGAAAGTGATTTTCACAGCAAGGAACGAATTGGCTGCATATTTAGTCAGTTCCGAAGATTTTTCATCCATGAAAATGATAGGAACTCCCGTATTTGTGAATGGCTGGTAGATTTGGGCAATGATATTTTTAGCCTTGTCCGAACTAGAGCCTACTACGATTCTGGCAGGATTCATAGAGTCTTCTACAGCGAATCCTTCGCGGAGAAATTCTGGATTAGAAACCACATCAAAAGGAATTTCTGTTTTCGCAGAAATGGTCTCTCTCACTCTGTCTGCTGTGCCCACAGGAACGGTTGATTTATTGACAATTACTTTGTAAGAAGTCATTAGTTGACCGATGTTTTCAGAAACTTTCAAAACATAAGAAAGGTCTGCACTGCCGTCCTCACCAGGAGGCGTCGGCAAAGCGAGGTAGATTACATCACACTTATCCAATGCTTCTTTTAGTTGAGTAGTAAAAAACAATCTGTTCGCCTGTATATTTCTTAAAAATATTTCTTCCAAGCCAGGTTCGTAGATGGGAACGATTCCCTTTTTCATGTTTTCTACTTTTGTTTCGTCTATGTCAACACAATAAACCGTGTTGCCTAATTCAGCCAGAGTGGTTCCTGTAACCAATCCCACATATCCTGTTCCTACAATTGCAATATTCATCTCTATAAAAATGTTTTCAATCTACAAAGGTAATATTTTTTAGTGAAATAAAATCTTTTCGGCGATAATTTGCTATAAATGAATAATTTTCTTAAATTTGCAGACGGATTTACGGGAATAATGATGAAAAGGCTTCAAAGGAAGGCCTTTTTTATATATATCCTGAAATAACGCAGAAATATGGATTTTAAGACAAGGGTAAAAGAGCTGATACAGGCATTCTTAGAAGAAAGAAAAGATATTTATTTGGTTGATTTAAAAATATCTGCAGGAAATGATGTGGCGGTTATTTTGGATGGAGATGAGTCGCTTTCTATTCAGGATTGTTTAGATGCCAGCAGGGCAATAGAGTTTAATCTGGATAGAGAAGAAGTGGATTTTTCTCTTCAAGTGATGAGCGCAGGACTGAGCGAGCCTCTCAAATTACCAAGACAATACAAGAAGAATGTAGGAAGAGAACTTGAAGTCACGATAGAGGAAGGAGAAGTGATTAAGGGAGAACTGCTGGAAGCTGATGAAGAAAAAATAGTTTTGATGTTGAGGTATAGAAGACCAAAACTCGTAGGAAAAGGAAAAGAAGATGTGGAGGAACAAAGGGAAATCCCTTACCAAAGCATAAACAGAGCAATGATAGTAATTAAGTTTTAAAAATTTTAGTCAAAGTAAAAAAATATGGATAATTTAGCATTAATCGAATCTTTTGGTGATTTTAAAGATGAAAAAGGGATCAGTAAGATAGATTTGATGGCGATTATAGAAGATTCGCTAAAAACCTTGCTGAAAAAAAGATACGATTCTGATGACCATTTTGATGTAATTGTAAACCCTGATAAGGGAGATTTTCAGATATTTTTAAATAAAAAAATCGTTGAAGACCAGATGTCAGAAGATGACGATTTGGAAATAGAAATTTCTGAAGCGAAAAAAATAGACCCTACATTCGAGGTGGGAGAGGAGTTTACCCAAGAAATCCCATTAGCGCAATTAGGGCGAAGAAATATCTTGACATTGAAACAAATTTTGGCAACAAAATTACAAGAGCATAATAATGCTGCAATGTATGAAATGTTCAAGGACAGAATAGGTGAAGTGGTTGTAGGAGAAGTGCACCACATCCGTGGTAAGCAGGTAATCATCTTGGATGATGAAGGGAATGAATACATTTTACCAAAAGAAAACCAGATTCCTACGGATTTCTTTAAGAAAGGAGAAAGCATTAGAGCGGTGATTGAGAAAGTTGATTTCAAAGGTTCTAAACCTCAAATTATCGTTTCAAGAACGGCGCCTAAGTTTTTGGAAAAACTTTTGGAACTAGAAATTCCAGAAATATTGGATGGAACTATCATCTTGAAAAAAGCGGTAAGAATCCCAGGTGAAAAAGCTAAAATTGCTGTAGATGCCTTGGACGAAAGAATAGACCCTGTGGGCGCTTGTGTAGGTGTGAAAGGTTCTAGAATTCACGGCGTGGTGAGAGAGCTTAGAAATGAAAACATAGATGTGATCCAGTGGTCTAAAAACCCAGAAATACTGGTTAGAAGAGCCTTAGGAAGTGTGGAAATCAACAAGGTAGAAATCAATGAAGACGAGCAGTATGCGCTTGTTTATGCTCCAGTTGAAGAAATATCTCGTATAATCGGCAAACAGGGGCAAAACATCAAACTGGCTTCTTGGCTTTCTGGATACGAAATAGATGTATACAGAGAAAAACAAGAAGATGATGATGTAGAACTGAAAGAGTTTGATGATGAAATCGAGCAGTGGATTATAGATGAATTTGAAAAAGTGGGATTGGATACAGCCAGAAGTATTTTGGATAAAGATACAGATGCCCTGTTGAATTTAGTGGATTTAGAAGAAGAAACCATAGAAGAGGTAAAAACAATTCTAAGAGAAGAATTAGAGGGGTAAGCCATAATCCCATAATAATATTTAATTTACATTATTAATAAAAGCGAAAAGCATTTGCTTAGCGAAAATAGAGTTAAAGTATGCCCAAGATAAGATTAAATAAAGCGGCGAAGGAACTTAATATTTCCATTCCGAGAGCAGTAGAGTTCTTGCAGAGTAAAGGATTTGAAATTGATAACAGCAATCCTAATGTGTTGTTGGAACCAGAAGCATTCTCTTCATTGGAGGCCGAATTTGCAGTAGATGGGAAGCAGAAAAAAGCTTCGCAGGAAGTGGTTATTTCCAAAGTGCCGGAAACTAAATTAGAAATAGAAGGGGACAAAACTCCAGAGATAATTAAAGCCAAGGCTCCTGCCATAAAAAGTAAAGCCAAAGTTTTAGGAAAAATAGATTTAGAGTCTAAGTCTAAAAAAGAAGAACAGCCTGAAACAGAGTCACAAACTGTTGAAGAAAAGATTTCTCCAGCAGAAGTAAAACCTGCAGAGCCTAAACAAGAAGTAAAACCAAAGGCAGAAAAACAGCTTCCTCCTGAAAAACCTCTTGTAGAGGAAGTAGGTGAATCTTCTGAACCAGAGAAGATAGAAACAAAATATCAAAAACTGGATGGACCAAAAATCCTTCAGACCGAAAAAATAGACTTGTCTCAGTTTGAAACAAAACCAAAACCTGCTGACAAGAAGAAACAAAGAAAAAGAATCCAAAAACCTGCTGGAGAAGAGGCTAAACCAGCTAATAACAAAGCAGGAGCGGATAAAAAATTTGCTAAGGATAAGCCACAAGGAGGAAACCGCGATAAAGGAGGCAAAAAAGGAGGAAAGAGAGAACGCGTGATGCCTGTGGAGCTTACAGATGAGCAGGTAAAAAATCAAATCAAAGAAACTTTGGAAAAACTTACCAACAAAGGCGGTAGGTCCAAAGGAGCTAAGCATAGAAAAGAAAAAAGAAATTTCCGTAGAGAGCAAGATGAGCTTCAGCAGGAGTTAGAAGCACAGGATAGAACTCTGAAAGTTACCGAGTTTATCACCGTGAATGAACTTGCAGCTCTTATGGATGTGAGCCCTACGGAGGTTATTTCTGCATGTTTCTCACTTGGGGTAATGGTAACCATGAACCAAAGATTGGAAGCCGATATTCTGACATTGGTAGCAGATGAATTTGGGTATAAAATAGAATTTTCTGATGCTGATTTGGAAGATAACTCAGAAGAGGAAGCAGAAGACAACGAAGAAGATTTATTGCCAAGAGCGCCTATTGTTACCGTAATGGGGCATGTGGACCACGGTAAAACATCATTGCTGGACTACATCAGAAAAACGAATGTTATCGCTGGTGAGTCGGGAGGAATTACCCAGCATATCGGTGCGTACAGCGTACAGCTGGAGAATGGCAGACATATTACCTTCTTGGATACTCCTGGGCACGAGGCGTTTACCGCGATGAGGGCCAGAGGTGCGCAGGTAACGGATGTAGCGATTATCGTTATCGCTGCCGATGATGAGGTGATGCCACAGACCAAAGAGGCGATTTCCCACGCACAGGCGGCAGGCGTACCTATGATTATTGCATTAAACAAAGTAGATAAACCTAATGCCAATCCAGATAAAATCCGTGAGCAGCTTTCAGGATTGAACATCTTGGTGGAAGAATGGGGAGGAAATGTTCAGGCTCAGGAGATTTCAGCTAAATTTGGTAATAATGTAGATTTACTTTTAGAAAAAGTTCTCCTTCAAGCAGATTTATTAGAATTGAAAGCTAATCCTAATAAACCAGCATCTGGGGTAGTGATAGAGGCATCTTTGGACAAAGGAAGAGGTTATGTTTCTACACTTTTGGTTCAGGCAGGAACACTCAAAGTAGGAGATTATGTCCTTGCTGGGAAAAACCATGGTAAAGTAAAAGCCATGCTGGATGAAAGAGGGCACAACCTTCAGAAAGTAGGGCCTTCTACGCCAGTGACAATTTTAGGTTTAGATGGAGCACCTACAGCAGGGGATAAATTTAAGGTTTATGAAGATGAAAGAGAAGCGAAATCTATTGCAAATAAGCGAGAACAGCTCCAAAGAGAGCAGACAATAAGAACGAAGAAACATTTGACTCTGGACGAAATCGGACGAAGAATAGCCCTTGGAGATTTCAAAGAGCTGAACATTATCCTAAAAGGAGATGTGGATGGTTCTGTAGAAGCCCTTACGGATATGCTTCATAGATTATCAACAGAGGAAATTCAAATCAATATCCTTCACAAAGGTGTAGGGCAGATTACAGAGAGCGACATCTTGCTTGCGACAGCTTCAGATGCTATCGTTATCGGATTTAATGTAAGAGCTGGAGCAAATGCAAAAGACCTTGCGGAGAAAGAAGAAATAGAAATCAGAACTTATTCCGTAATCTACGATGCCATAGATGATGTGAAAGAAGCTATGGAAGGAATGCTTTCGCCAGAGATTAGAGAACAAGTGGTGGGTAATGTAGAAATCCGTGAGGTGTTCAAAATCTCTAAAGTCGGAAGTATCGCAGGATGTATGGTACTTTCTGGTAAGGTGACAAGAAACTCCAAAGTTCGTCTATTGAGAGATGGAATCGTAAAATACGATGGCGAGCTGGAAAGCCTTAAACGCTATAAAGATGATGTAAAAGAAGTAACCAAAGGCTATGAATGTGGTCTTAACCTAAAAGGCTATAATGATATAGAAGTGGGTGACCTTCTTGAAATCTACGAAGAAGTAGCGATTAAGAAAAAACTGAAATAAATTTTATTAGATTAGTAGAAAAAACTTTGGCAAGACTCTTTTGTCAAAGTTTTTTCATTTATGGATGGATTTAGTTATTTTTGCTAAAAAAATAAAACCGTGGATGTTTCTATTTCCATCATTGTTGCTATCTATAACCGCAGGGACGAACTCACAGAACTGCTGGACTCGCTTCTTGTCCAAGAGGATAAGGATTTTGAAATAGTCATAGTGGATGACGGCTCTTCCGTGGAGCTGCTTCCTGTGGTGGATTTGTATCAAGGGAAACTCAACATTCAGTATTTCAAAAAACAAAATTCAGGGCCAGGGCTCAGCCGAAATTACGGAGCAGAACGCGCTAAAAACAGCTGGCTGGTTTTCTTGGATAGCGATGTAGTTGTCCCAAGGGATTACATTAAAAACATTAAAAATAATCTCCAAACCGAACCGACTGACGCCTTTGGTGGAGCGGATAAAGCTGATGAAAACTTCTCCAATCTACAAAAGGCAATTTCCTATTCTATGACTTCGGTTTTTACAACGGGCGGAATTCGTGGAAGCAAGAAAGCAGTCAGTAAATTTCAGCCTAGAAGTTTTAATATGGGAGTGAATAAAGCGGTGTTTTCGGTGGTGGGAGGTTTCTCGGATATGAGAATCGGCGAAGACCCAGACCTTTCCATGAGGCTTTGGGAAAATGGCTTCAGCACTTGTTTTTACGAAAATATAGCAGTCTACCACAAACGGCGAACGAGCCTGAAAAAATTCTCAAAACAGGTCTATCAGTTTGGTGTTGCCAGACCCATTCTCAACCAGCGGCATCCTCAATATACGAAACCTACTTTTTGGTTTCCGTCCTTGTTTTTGTTAGGATTTATAGGAAGTTTTCTGCTTGTTTTTTGGACAAAAATACCGCTTCTGCTGTATGCTTTTTACACTTTATTGATATTCACCCATTCATTATTTAAGATGAAAAGCCTGCCGATTTCGGTGCTGACCATTGTCACCACTTATGTCCAGATGTTTTC
>CAUQHD010000063.1:0-8136 GCA_963517805.1 uncultured Flavobacteriaceae bacterium
CTACCCAAGCGGTCTTGTAGCTTAAATCATTTGCAAATTCGGCTTTGTAAGAATCACCAAGTGATGATGATGCTTTTATTTTGTAATTTCCGCCGCCGCAGTACCAACTGCATCCGCCATCGATGATATCCCAAGCGTTTTCCATTACTTCTCCATATTTTTCTAGGAGGATATTTAGTTCTTTTTGCTCTGAAGCTGTGGGAGCTTTCTTTTGTAAAAGTTCATTTTGTCGGTTGATCTCCTTTTCTCTTTTTGCGCTGAGGTCAGGTTTTACTACTTTTTTAGGATAAAAATTTTTGATTTGGCTTTGTGCTGTTCCTCCACAGAGGAGCGCAAGAAATAGTAAATGTTTCATATTTAATGTATTGGTTAAAAAAGTTCGCCTAAATTTTTTGGTTGTGATATGCCCAGATGTCGGTAGGCTTTTTCGGTAACTTCCCTTCCTCTCGGTGTTCGGATGATGAATCCTTCCTGAATGAGGTAAGGTTCATACACCTCTTCCAAAGTTTCAGCATTTTCTCCGATAGAAGTTGCCAGCGCGGATATTCCCACGGGTTTCCCTTTGAAGTTTTCTATCATTACCTGCATGATTTTATTATCCATATCATCAAGTCCATATTCATCGACATTGAGCGAATTAAGGGCGAATTTAGCGATGTTAAGGTCAATCTCTCCATTGCCTTTTATCTCCGCAAAATCCCTCACTCGACGGAGCAGGGCGTTGGCTATTCTTGGTGTTCCTCGGCTTCTTCGTGCGATTTCAAGGGCGGCATCTTCATAAATAGGAACGCTCAAAACCCTCGCGCTTCGTTCGATAATCATACCTAAAAGCTCCACATTATAGTATTCCAATCGGCTCTGAATCCCGAATCTCGCCAGCATAGGCTTGGTAAGCATTCCGCTTCGGGTTGTCGCTCCGATTAGGGTAAATGGATTTAGCCCAATCTGAACTGAACGAGCATTAGGGCCAGTTTCGAGCATAATATCGATTTTAAAATCTTCCATCGCAGAATATAGATATTCCTCTACAATGGGCGATAAACGATGAATTTCATCGATGAAAAGAACATCATTTTCCTCCAAATTGGTTAAAATCCCTGCCAGACTGCCAGGTTTGTCCAGCACAGGGCCAGAGGTTACCTTGCAGTTTACGCCCAGTTCGTTGGCAATGATGTGCGAAAGCGTGGTCTTCCCAAGCCCAGGAGGCCCATGCAGAAGCGTGTGGTCTAATGCTGTTCCTCTGTTTTTGGCGGCAGCAACGAACACTTCTAGGTTGTCCAATGTTTTTCTCTGTCCTGCAAAATCTTTGAAGTTCTGCGGACGGATTTTTTCCTCTTGTAAAAGTTCTTCGGAGGAGAAATTCTCTTTATCTGGATGCAAAAAATCAGGCATTTCTAATCTATTTGAGAACCAAAGATAAAGATTTTCTGATAAACCGATAAAAAAGCTTTATGTTTCTCATTTTGTTTAATTTTAAACAATAAATAAATTTATGATTTGAAAATACGACATAATTCATTGTTTATTAATAGTCTCTTATTTTAAATAAAAACTAAACATTGAAAATTATTTTAAATATGTTTAATTTTTTTATTCAAAAATTTAAAATAAACTCTATATTTGCGCATCAAAATTTAGAATTAAATCAAAAAATGAAAAAACTTTTAATACCCATTGCTCTATTTGCAGGAGCGGCGGTCTATGCAGGCGGATTTAGAGTGTCTCTTCAAGGGGTAAAACAATTGGCGATGGCACACACCAGCGCCCATGCACAAGATGCGAGTGTAGCGTTTTTTAATCCAGCGGGGATTTCCTTTATTCCGAGCAAACTGAGTATTGCAGCGGGTGGATTCGGAGTTGGTACTAAAATTTCTTATCAAAATCCAAGCACTTTATATTCGGCGAGTACGAATAGTCCGCTGGGAACGCCAATCTATGCGGCGGTTTCTTATAAAATAACCAAAGATGTTGCGGTGGGCTTCAGTTTTACAACGCCGTTCGGAAGTACCATCGATTGGGGAGAAGACTGGGCAGGAGAAGAAATTGTACAAAAAATGTCTTTGAAGAGTTATTTCTTCCAGCCGATAGTTTCGTTTAAACTGGCTGACTGGGTGTCTCTCGGGGGGAGCTATATCTACGCAAGAGGCTCTGTAGACTGGGATAAAACCATCAATCAGGTTGGAGGAACTTTGAATTTAAGTGACAAAAAAGCAACAGGACAAGGTTTTTCCTTTGGTTTTTATTTTCAGCCTAATGATAAGCTGGATGTAAGTGTTGCTTATCGTTCCCCAGTTGATATGAAGGCTAAAAATGGAGTGGCAACATTCAATGTTTCGCCAGCATTGTATACTAATTTGGGACTTTCGGCAGCGAGTGGAGGAAAGGATAAATTCTCTGCAACCCTTCCGTTGGTAGATGAATACACGGTAGGGGCGACTTACAAAGTTACTCCAAAATGGCAGGTTTCAGCGGATTTCAACTATCATGGCTGGGATACTTACAATAGGCTTGTGATTGATTTTGAAAATGCAAAGGCTGGAAACCAAGCAGATAGAACGATTTCTGTTGTTCCGAAAAACTTTAAAAATAGTATTTCACTAAGATTTGGAACACAATATATGGTAACAGACATGATTGCGGCAAGATTGGGTTATTATTTTGATGAATCACCCTATAGAGATAAGGATTTTATCCCAGAAACGCCATCTTTTGACAATAATGTAATTACAGGAGGTCTTGGGTTTAAATTTAATAAATTTAATGTGGATGTTTCAGGTGCTTATGCTTTGATGAAAAGCAGAGATGTTAAGAATGATTACCTTGGCTTCTATGGACAGGCAAAAGGAAAAGCCTTTTATTTCGGTCTTGGATTATCTTATAACCCTTTTTAATTTGAAATCATGAAAAAAATAATTATATCATCATTAGCAGTTGTTTCTCTTTTGTCTGTCACAAGTTGTAAGACAGATTTTGAAACAGATATGTCTAAAATACAAGTAACTAGCGGAGAAGCAGACTTTAGTAAATATGTGGCTCTTGGGAATTCTTTGACTTCTGGGTATAGAGACGGATCATTATACGCTGATGGACAGCGGGAATCTTACCCTGCAATGATTGCTGGACAAATGCAGAGAGCGGGAGGAGGAGCTTTTACCCAGCCTTTGGTGCCAGATAACATCGGTGGTTTTACCAATGTGCCAGGTTTTAGAGGAAAATTAACTCTTCAAGTGGTGAATGGAGCATTGTCGCCAGTTTATTCTACGGCAGTTAGTGCATTAGACAGATTAACAGGAACATACAATAATATGGGGGTGCCTGGTGCTAAGTCTTTCCACTTGGTGGCTAGTGGCTATGGTGACATGGCTGGGCTGGCTGGAGGAACAGCAAACCCATATTTCGTGAGATTTTCGTCTTCTGCTACTACGAGTGTTTTGGAGGATGCTAAGGCTCAGAATCCTACATTTTTCTCTCTTTGGATAGGGAATAATGATGTGCTTTCTTATGCTACTTCAGGAGGGGTAGGAACGAACCAAATAGGAAATACCAATCCATCAACCTATTCTTCTAATGATATTACTGACCCTAATGTTTTGGCGGGGTCTATCAGAACTGTTTTGGAAGGGATGAGATCAGTGGGCGCAACTAAAGGAGTGATAGCAAACATTCCGAATGTGACTTCTATTCCTTTCTTTACAACGGTTCCGTATAATGCTGTTCCATTGGATGAAGCTCATGCCGCTACTTTGAATGTCCAGTTGGTAGGAAGATTAAAACCTGTTTTGACTGCTTTAGGGCAAGGAGATAGATTGAAAACTTTGGTAGTTGGGCAAAATCCATTATTGATAAAAGATGAAACATTGACTAATTTATCAGCTCAAATCACATCAGTTTTGACAAGTAACGGAGTTCCTGCTGCTTTGGCTGCTTTTATTGGGACTACTTATGGACAGGCTCGTCATGCTACAAGTGAAGATTTGATATTATTATCTACAAAATCTGTTATCAATACAGATGTAACCGGTGTTCCAGCGCCATTTAATAAGCAGGGAATTACTTATCCTTTGGAAGATAAATATGTGCTTACGAAATCAGAAGTAAGAGAAATACAAATAGCCACAGATGCTTATAATACAAGTATCAGAGCTTTAGCAGAAACCTATGGACTTGCCTTTGTAGATGCTAATGCTAAAATGATAGAACTGGGCAAAAACTCTGGAATTCAGTATAATGGAGTGACTTATTCCACTGCATTTGTTACAGGAGGGTCATTTTCATTGGATGGCGTACACCTTACAGGAAGAGGGTATGCGGTAATCGCGAATGAATTTATTAAGGCCATCAATGCTAAATATAAATCTACACTACCACAGGTAAATCCTAATAACTATTCAGGGATAAAATTCCCTTAAAATTTAAAGCCACTTGTTTTTTCAAGTGGTTTTATTTTTTAAATTTGCAAACTCAAAAAAACTATATAAAAATGTCATCTCATCAGGCGAGCTATTTATTTAGCACAAGAACCAGCAAAGATTTAGCTGAAAAAATTGCTTTTCATTATGGGCAGGAATTAGGAAAAATTAATTTTCAAGAATTTAGTGATGGAGAATTTGAACCTGTTTTAGACCAATCTGTAAGAGGCGGAAGGGTCTTTTTGATTGGTTCTACATTTCCGCCAGCGGACAATCTTTTAGAGCTTCTCCTTATGATAGATGCGGCTAAAAGAGCTTCAGCGAAGAATATTACGGTAGTTCTTCCGTATTTTGGACTTGCAAGACAGGACAGAAAAGACAAACCGAGAGCCCCGATAGGCGCAAAATTGGTTGCAAATCTCCTTACAACAGCGGGAGCAACGAGAGTGATGACCATGGACCTGCATGCAGACCAGATTCAGGGTTTTTTTGAAATTCCAGTAGACCATCTTTATGCATCTGCTATTTTTGTGGAGTATATTAACTCTTTGAATTTGGATGATTTAACTATCGCTTCCCCAGATATGGGAGGAGCGAAAAGAGCAAAAAACTATGCTAATCATTTAGGTGCGGATATCGCAATCTGCTACAAAGAAAGAAAAAAAGCAAATGAAATTGCAGAGATGACGCTCATCGGAAATGTAGAAAACAAGAATGTAATTCTTATAGATGACATCGTAGATACGGCGGGGACTCTATGCAAAGCCGCAGATATTATTATAGAAAAAGGAGCGAAAAGTGTAAGGGCTATTGCTACTCATGGAGTGCTTTCTGGGAAGGCTTATGAGAATATAGAGAAGTCTAAATTGCAGGAAATTATCATCACAGATTCAATTCCTCTCAAAAATAATTTGTCATCTAAAATAAAAGTGCTATCTTGCGCCCCGTTATTTGCTGATGTGATGAACAGCATCCACAAAAAGCAGTCTATCAGCAATAAATTTATTATTTAAATAATTATATTAAAATTTTTATAAAATGAAATCTATTACAATTCAAGGACAGAAAAGAGAAAGCGTGGGTAAAAAATCTACAAAAGCTCTACGCGATGCTGAATTAGTTCCTTGTGTTGTTTATGGAGGTAAAGAACCATTACATTTCTCTACAGAAGAGAAATCTTTCAAAAACTTGGTTTACACTCCTGAGGCACACACGGTATCTATTGAGGTAGGTGGACAGACTATTCCAGCAGTATTACAAGACATTCAGTTTCACCCAATTACAGACAGAATCCTTCATGTGGATTTCTACCAGTTGAGTGCTGACAAACCAGTAGTAATGGAAGTTCCTGTGAAAATTACAGGTCGTGCTAAAGGTGTTGTAGCGGGTGGTGTTCTTAGACAATCATTCAGAAAACTGAAATTAAAAGCAGTTCCTGCTAATTTACCAGATGAAATCGTGGTAGATGTGACTCCACTTAAAATTGGTAACAAAATTTATGTGGGAGATATCAAAACTGATGCGTACACATTCTTACATCCAGACAATGCTGTAATCGCAGCTGTGAAGATGTCTAGAAATGCGATGAAAAACGCAGGTGCTGCAGGAGCAGACGATGAAGATGATGAATAAAATAATCTTTTCATAAGTTTAAAACAAAAGACTGTCAATTTTTTGATGGTCTTTTGTCTTTATTAACATAAATCAATTTCCAATAAAATAAAAACTTATACTTTTGCTTCATAAATTTTAAAATTAAAAATATGAAAATATTAGCATTTGCAGCGAGTAATCATTCCAATTCTATCAATAAACAGTTGGTTTCCCATATTTCAAGTAAATTTGAAGGACATGATGTAGAACTTCTTGATATTAACGACTACGAAATGCCTATTTACAGCATAGACAGAGAGGTGAGCGGTGGTGTTCCTAAACTGGCGGAAGATTTTGCGGCGAAGATAGATGGAGCGGATTTGCTTATTATTTCGTTGGCGGAATATAACGGCTCTTATTCTACGGCTTTCAAAAATATTTTTGACTGGATATCACGAATTCCAAACAGAAGTGCTTTTGGTAATAAAAAAGTTTTCCTCACTGCTACAGCTCCAGGCCCGAGAGGAGGTCTTACAATCTTGGAAACCGCAAAGGCAAGGTTCCCATACAATGGAGGAAATGTGATAGAGGATTTTTCTCTTCCGAGTTTTTCTGAAAATTTTGATTTAGAAAAAGGAATAATTGATGAAGAAAAGAAAAAAGAACTGGAAACTAAAATCCTGAAAATAAAGAAAGAATATCTAAATGAATAAAAGCAGAAGCCGTATAAATACGGCTTTTTTTACTGGACTGAAAATTAAAAAGTCATTAAATTTTTTTAGAATTTTATTTTTTGTCTATAAATCACTATCTTTGTCTATTCAATTAATTTAAGTTGTTATGAAATTTATAGTTGCAAGTGGGGAATTACAAAAAGCTTTGAATACGGTGAGTGGGGTGATTTCAAGCTCACAATCAAGACCTATATTAGAGAATTTTCTTTTTGAACTTGAGAATGATTTACTGAAAATAACCGCTTCAGATGGCGAAACTACGCTGCTTACTTCATTAGCAGTAAAGTCTGAAAGTCAAGGTAAAATAGCAGTTCCTGCAAAAATGTTTCAGGATATAATAAAATCTTTTGGAGACCAGCCATTGACTTTTGTGGTAAAACCAAATGAAACACAAGAAGGCAGACTTTTAGAAATTTTAGATGAAAAAGATAATTATTTCATAGCTTTGGATAATGCGGAAGATTATCCTGAATTGATGGAATTTGATTCTGCTCAAAAGGTGGTTGTCCCTTCTGGTGTGTTGGCGGAAGCCCTTAGCAATACGCTGTTTGCAACGAGTAATGATTCGCTTCGCCCTGTGATGACAGGGGTTCTTTTCCAATTTGGCGAAGAAGAAACAAATTTCGTCTCTACAGACTCGCATAGATTGGTAGTTTATAAAAGAACAGACATTAAAAACAATGAACCGAAGGAGTTCATTATGCCAAAGAAACCTTTGAGTATTTTTAAAAATATTTTGTCAGGTTCTGATGATGAGGTGGTTATAGAATTTAACGAGAATATGGCAAAATTCTCTTTCGGAGAGCATACATGGATTTGTAGATTGATTGATGGGAAATATCCTAATTATACTGCGGTAGTACCGAAAGAAAACCCTAATATTTTGACAATCAATAGGAATTTGCTTCTAAGTTCCATCCGAAGAGCGTCCATTTTTTCTAGCAAATCTACCAATCAGGTAAGGTTTAAGCTTTCTGGCAACATCCTTCATCTTCATGCCGAAGACACGGAATACGCTAATAAGGCAGAAATGCAGATTCCGTGCGAATATAAGGGAGAGGATATTAATATCGGGTTCAGCTCAAAGTTTTTGACAGAGATGCTGGCGGTATTAAACTCAGAAGATATTTTAATTAAAATGTCTCAGCCTAACAGACCAGGAATTATAGAGCCAGTAGATGGGTTAGATGAAGATGAGCATATCCTGATGCTTTCTATGCCGGTAATAGGAATGTAACACAATAAATACAGAACAAATATAAACGAGATGTAGAGGCAAGATTTAATCTTTATACTTTGCATCTCACTTTATTTAAAATATATAGAAAATAAAATGAAAATTTCAAATAATTGGCTTAAAGATTACATTAGTACAGATTTAAATTCAGAAAAAATAGGAA
>CAUQHD010000064.1:0-8082 GCA_963517805.1 uncultured Flavobacteriaceae bacterium
ATAACCCCAGTTTACGAAGCTGCAAAGCAAAAGTGTTCCGTAGAAATACCAAATCATTTGATTAAAAAGATAATAATTGGTTTTTCTGTGTTCTATCTTTAAGTAAGTGAATACCAGACCGATAACAGACAAAATGAGAAATGCATAGACACCCAGCCTTTTGTAGGTAAGCCCCCAGTGGTAGATGTATTCAGTATTTTTGATAAGAGCAGAAAGGACAAGAAGAGAATTAAGAACTATCCACATTTTAGCTAACTTTTTAAGTAACAATGATTTATCATCAAAATTAAAATAAGACCTAAAATAAAGCATCAATAGTAAAACTGCCATCACAATGGACAAAATAACCACATTTACACGGTTGTGCGTGTCCGCGGAAAGGTTTGCCAGCCTATCTGTATCAACTTGGAAAAACTGTTCATAATTAAAAACTAAAATAAAAACCAACAAAAGAAGATTGAGCAGAACAAAAGTCAGTACGCCTATTTTTCTTTCAGAATCAAGGTCTAAAAACTCTAACATTGGCGTAAATTTCTGATTTTTAACTCTTTCTGAAAAATCATTTTGCAAAAATTGATTTCGGCGCAAGAAAAATTTTGCTCCTGAAAAATTCCAATAACCAAACGAAAAATATAATGCAAAAGCAGCCACCACGAAGAACCAGCCATCAATGTCCAATTCATAAAGATAAACCTCTGAAAATATGGAACTTCCCATACTATAAATCCAGAAAAAGAATAAGAAAAACAGGATTGGAATCACTAAAATAATGATTGATTTGAAATTAAATTTAGAGTTTTTATCTCTGATAATCCATGTATTAAAATCAAAGAAACGATACGGAAAAGCGATATTATTCGTTGTCATTATCGGAACTGCCAGAATGCTTTTGAGCCTTCTATATTTTGACTTAAATCTCAGAAGCAGCAAAGAAAAGGAAATCGCCAAAAACGAAACAAAATCCCCATACCACATAAACGCAAAAGCCGATAAAATAGTCAATGCAAAAATGATAAAAAACTCCCTATTTTTCCTTTTTTTATGGGTTTTTACCAGAGTGATAACACTGAGAAAAATGGCTAATAATCCGACATTTAAGCCAAAAAATTCCCTGTAAAACAGCGCTGTAGCTACTGCTGTAGTCAGCATAATTAGATGATGTGTTTTCATAATATTTAAAAATTTAAAATTAATTATTCAAAGAACTTTGTATTTCAAAGTTTTAAGGTAAAAAAATATAATTATTTTTTCAATAATTTTTCCAAAGTATTGATATGTTGGTTAAAAGCCTCTCTCCCCGATTGTGTAACACGATAGGAAGTTTTCGGTTTTTTGCCAACGAATTCTTTTTTCACCTCTATATATCCTGATTTTTCAAGGGCTGTGCTGTGGCTCGCCAAATTACCATCAGTGATGTTAAGGAGGTTTTTCATTTCGCTGAAATCAACCCAGTCATTCACGATAAGAACGGACATAATGCCCAGCCTTACGCGACTTTCAAATTCCTTATTGAGTTGATTGATATTAAACATTTTCACTAAAATTATTGATATTTTTTATACAAAATAAGCCCATAAATAATATGCAACAACCCAAATCCTAACGCCCAGAACACCAATCCATATCCCAACAAAAATGATGAGAGCAAGCCTAAAACCACCTCACAAATACCTAAATATCTGATGTCAGAATAAGTGTATTTAGAAGCGTTGATAAGGGACAATCCATAAAAAATCAATGTAGAAGGCGCTAAAAATGCATAAAAATGATGAAAAATAAGCCCCAAACAAAAAATTCCCCCAGTAACTAATGGAATGGAAAAATTGATTACCAGAAGTTTAGTAGATGTAGTCCAGATAGGAAGTTCTTTTCTTTTACTCTTTCTTACTGTGAAGAAAACTGCCGCAGCCAAAGAGAAAACAAGGACTACAAAGGCAACTAAAATCAGTTCGGATATAAAATTAAAATCATAAAATTTAGGATATCTGTCAAAATAACTAATCCCTTCCCTTTCAAAAGCGAAAAATACATACGCCGCTCCCAAAATAGCAAAAATCCCTACAAAAACTCCTGAAAGCCCACTCAGAGAGATGAAGCGGGAACTTTTCTCCATAATAGAGCGAATGTGAGATAAATCTTCTTGATAATTTTTAGTATCCATAAAAAGAACTTTGAATTGCAAAGTTAATATTTATTTCGAAAAATCAAAATTATTTAATTATTTTTTAGCGTTAAAAATTACTTATTTTTTAGTTTTATCAAAGATGATGACAGGAGCAGGAACCTTATCATAAGGATTATTGTATTCCCAAAAGAAGGAATGGTATTCTTTGACAATTTCGCCTTTTTGAGCATCTATTTCTATATTAACCATAGTGATACAGTCTTCTTTGGTTCTCTGATGAGCATCCCAGCTGATATACCACATGGGAACTCCTTTTTCATCAATTTTTCTGTATATCCTTGTATACATGCCTAATAATTCCGCTTTGCGGCTTTTCATATACGCCAAAACCTTCTCTAATGGATGTTTTTCAAAAGGTTTGTCATAATCTATGCTCTTTGTTAAGATACCCTTTTCATCATAGAAATTCCATGTTCCTATACGAAAACCTCCTCCATCAAAAACTTTACCTTCTTCTTTTAGAATTCCAGTAGAATAGAAATGATAAAGAAATTTTACATTGAATTCATTTTTTAAAGACACATAACGCCCATAACCTCTTTTGGTAGTAATTTCCGTCACCTGATTTCCCAAGCTGTCAGTATAAATATATTCTCCGCTTTTCTTATTTTCATTAAATCGTTTGATATCAAACTTTTTTTCGGCTTTTATCTGCTCGTTTTTTACTTCAGTTTTTTTGTCCTGTCCATTGCATGAAGATAGTAGACAAAGTAGATGGAATAAAATAATCTTTTTCATATGTTTTTATTTTTAAAAAAATAAGCCCTACAAAAATAGAGCTTATTTTATATAAATTATTTTTTCAAAGAATCTTCTAACTTCTTGAACTGGTTATACTTATCCATATTGTCTAGATTCATGTAGATTCCTTTCAGAGTACTTACTACTTCTACATTTTTAGGCTCAATGGAATGCCATTTTTCAAGGTAAGGAAGAGCTTTTTTGAAGGTTTCTCTTCTCTTTTCCATCAATTTATTCATTTCATTGATTTTCTTAGCTTTTTGGAAAGCTCGGATTTGCTCCAATGTCTTTTCATCATCCTTTAAATGAACAGCATAAGCCAAACCTTGCAATGCTAAAACATAGTTTCCATCAATCTCCAATGCCTTTTTAAATGATTTTTCAGCATCTGCCAAAGTAGCATTATCTTGACTTTGTAAGAAACCTAAATTATACCAAGATTCCTTGTCATTAGGGTTTTTAGCAACTTGATTTTTAAGGTTTTGGATAAATTCTGAAGTTTTTCCAGATCTGTAATAAGCAACTCCTTGTAATTCTGACAATCTCTGATTGTTAGGGAATTTTTTAAGTCCTTTCTCTATCAAAACCAAAGCTTCATCATATCTTGCAGCATCTACCAAAAGTCTTATGTTTGATTCATATAGCTCTAGTTCTACGCTTGGAGTTGATTGAGTTTTTAGGTCTTTGTATTCATTTGAACCAGATTTTTTAATCAATTCAAAAGAGTTTTTATCAAAAGACTGAACCTGCCCAGTTTTCACATCAGTTGCCAAATACTGAGTAGTAACCCCTGTATATCCACTGTTAATCAGACTGTTATAAATCTCTATCGCTTCATTATTCTTTCCAGCCGCTTGATAGTTTATCCCTGCGTAGTAAAGATAAGTTTTATCCTCGTTTCCTACGGCTTTCAGTAAGTTGTAAACTTCTTCGTATTTTTCAGCTGCTTTGTTGTAGTTTTTAGCTTGATAAGCTTTGTAAGCTTCATCACTTGCGGATTTCAAAAGCGGATTTACAAAACTATTTACTTTTTCAGTAGTTTTTGGAGTGTAATTTTCAACTTTTAATCCTTGTATTCCACTTTTTTCAGCAGCTTCTTTTCCTGCAAAGAATACTTTCTTTTTATCGCTGTTTTTACCTGTATAAATCGTTTTTAAATCTGCGATTTTCCCTAAAAGAGCGGCTCCTTCTCTCGTTTTTCCTTCTTTTATCAATAAAACTCCTTTCGCGTAATAATATTCCTCCAAAACTGATGGCTCAAGCAGATACAGCTGGTCGTTCAACAAGCCTTCTGCTTTTGATATTTCTGCTTTAGCTGCTGTTATATCGTTTTTTTCTATCGCTTTAGAAGCGTTTTGGATTTCTTTTTTCTGTGCAAAAGCGAATGACGCACTCACTAATGCTAAACTTAAAACTATTTTTTTCATGTTAATGATAATTTTTATTTAATTCTATTCTGAAACATTTTCTGTGTTTTCCGTGTTTTCACCTTCCTCAGTTTGCTCTTCGGCATCTTCTACATCTTTATCCATTTCTACTTTCGCCACCGCCGCGATTTCATCACTTCCTTTTAGGTTGATAAGTTTCACTCCTTGGGTATTTCTTCCCATCACGCGGAGTTCCTCCACTGCCATACGGATAGCCACACCAGATTTATTGATAATCATCAGACCATCTTCATCTGTTACATTTTGTATCGCGATGAGTTTTCCTGTTTTTTCGGTGATATTCAGGGTGATAACTCCTTTTCCACCTCTGTTGGTAACTCTGTAATCTTCCACTGCGGTTCTCTTTCCGTAGCCTTTTTCAGAAACAACTAAAACAGATTCTTTCTCCAAATCATTAGCGATAATCATACCAATTACTTCGTCATTATCTTCTAATGTGATACCTCTCACCCCGATAGAAGTTCTTCCCACAGCTCTTACTTTTTCCTCTGAGAAACGGATACATTTACCGTTTTTAGTGGCAATCATGATTTCGGATTCACCTGTGGTCAGTCTTGCTTCTAAAAGCTGGTCATCTTCACGAATTTCTATGGCATTTACCCCATTTACTCTTGGTCTAGAATACGCCTCCAACGAAGTTTTCTTGATAACACCATTTTTGGTAACCATCACCACATACATGCTGTTTACATAGTCTGCATCTTTCAGGTCATTGGTTCTGATGTATGCCTTGATTTTATCATCTGGCTCAATGTTGATAAGGTTCTGCACCGCTCTTCCTTTGGCTGTTTTAGAGCCTTCTGGAATTTCAAATACGCGCAGCCAGTAGCATTTTCCTTTCTCTGTGAAGAACATCATATACTGGTGGTTGGTAGCAGATACGATGTATTCTAGGAAGTCTTCATCACGGGTCGTTGCGGCTTTATTACCTACACCTCCCCTAGACTGCACTTTGTATTCAGAAAGCAGAGTTCTCTTAATATACCCTGCGTGAGAAATCGTAAGCACCACCTGCTCATTTGGAATAATGTCTTCTATGGACATTTCACCACCAGAATAGTCAATTTCTGATTTTCTTTCGTCTCCGTATTTTTCTTTGATTTCAAGAAGTTCATTCTTGATAATTTCAAATCTTCTACCCTCATTAGATAGGATATCTTCTAAATCAGCGATAATCTTCATGATTTCCTCGTATTCATCACGAATTTTATCCAATTCCATTCCCGTAAGACGAGCAAGTCTTAAATCAAGAATAGCCTGAGCTTGAATTTCAGAAAGTTCAAATTCTGCTATCAAACCTTCCTTCGCTGCCTGTGGATTAGCACTATGTCTAATAATCGCTATTGCTTTATCCAGCGTATCCTGAGTAGCAATCACCTTCATATACCCCTCCAAAATATGAGCTCTTTCTTTTGCTTTTTTCAGCTCGTATTCTGTTCTTCTGGTTACTACATCATGTCTATGCTCTACGAAATTGTAGATAATATCCTTTAAATTAAGCTGTTGCGGTCTTCCACCAACCAATGCAATATTATTGATACTGAATGAAGTCTGCAGAGCTGTATACTTATATAATAGGTTAAGCACCACATTCGGAATCGCATCGTTTTTCAATTCATAAACCACACGAAGTCCCTCTCTGTCAGATTCATCACGGATTTCATAAATCCCTGGTATTTTATCCTCTTTTACTAGTTCTGCCGTTCGCTCTATCATATCCGCCTTATTCACTTGATAAGGCACTTCTGTTACTACAATAGCATTTCGGTTTCCTATTTCCTCAAATTTCACTTTTCCTCTCAGCACCACTCGCCCTCGCCCTATATGGAAAGCATCTCTCACGCCATCATAGCCATAGATAATCCCTCCTGTAGGGAAGTCTGGAGCGATGATGTGTTTCATCAGTTCATCTATGGTAATATCTCTGTTATCGATATACGCACAGATGGCATCTATACTCTCGCTAAGGTTATGCGGAGCCATATTGGTAGCCATCCCTACCGCGATACCAGAACTTCCGTTTACCAAAAGTGTAGGAATCCTCGTAGGGAGAACCGTAGGCTCTTTGGTTGTATCATCAAAGTTATTCTGAAAATCAACCGTTTCTTTATCTAAATCAGAAAGAATTTCATCTGAGATTTTTTTCAGCCTTGCTTCCGTATAACGCATCGCTGCTGGAGGGTCGCCATCCATAGAACCGAAGTTCCCCTGTCCATCGACCATAGGATATCTCAAGCTCCACGGCTGCGCCATACGCACCATAGCATCATATACAGAGCTGTCTCCGTGAGGGTGGTATTTACCCAAAACATCCCCTACGATTCTGGCTGATTTCAAATGTTTTTTATTGGAAAAAACTCCCAAATCATACATACCATACAAAACCCTTCTGTGAACGGGTTTCAGACCATCTCTTACATCAGGCAATGCACGGGAAACAATCACCGACATCGAATAGTCTATGTAAGAGGACTTCATTTCATCAACAATGTTGATAGGAATTAACTTTTCTCCTGCGTTCATTTATTTTTATTAAAGTTATATGAATCAGTGCTTTATGCACCACTATTTACATCTATTTTTTCTTTTCTGCGATGAGAAATAAATAACATGGCAATTTATGAAAATTTGATTACTTTTACCAAAAAATTTAAGTTAAAAATTTCACAAAAATGGCAATACTCAGCATCACTTTTCACACAGAAGAACACAAGATAAATGATTGGAATTCCTTTTTAGAAGAAGAACTTTTAACGATTATCAAAAACTTCAGCAGGAAATACATCATTTCCGAAGTTGAAACAGAAGTGCTCTCCGAAGGCAAAAACACCAATATTTTATTATTCTTTGATAATCAATCAGATAGAATTTATTTTTTAGAAAACGAACTTCCGCATATTTCAAATAAAATTTTTGATAAATTCAGTGAAAGTGTATTGATTTTCAATACTTTTCTAAACAAAATAGAATCAAACATCTAAGCCCGAATTCCATTCTTTATAGAACTGCTCCAAAAACTCCAGCATAAAACTATGCCTTTCCTCTGCTAATTTCCTGCCTTTATCAGTATTCATAAGGTTTTTCAGCAGGAGCAGTTTTTCATAAAAATGATTGATTGTCGTGCCGTTGGATTTTTTATATTCTTCTTTGGTCTGATGGATATTCGGCTGAATATCAGGATTATAAATTAGATTATTTTTATACCCTCCAAAATTAAAAGTCCGCGCTATCCCGATAGCCCCCATCGCATCCAGTCTATCCGCATCCTGCACGATTTCAAGCTCTTTGGTCTTTTCTACCGTTTCGCCTTTATTTTTAAAGGAAATATGTTTGATAACAAACAAAATCTGCTCTATTACCTGAGCTTCCATCCCTATTTCATTGAGGAATTTCTCCGAAATATCAAGCGCCAAGGTTTCATCTCCGTTATGAAATTTTGGGTCGGCAATATCGTGCAGTAAAGCCGAAATTTCCACAATTTTTTGATTGCAGTTTTCTGTTTTGGCAATGAGCTTTGCAAGTCGCCAAACCCGTTCGGTATGGAACCAATCATGCCCTGCCTCTGCTCCTTCCAAGGTTTTTTTTACAAAATCTATGGTCAGAGATATGTTTTGGTTCATTTTAGTTTTCTTTAAATGGAATTTCAGGATTTAATATTTCTAAAATAATGTTTTTAATGGAATTCATACAGATGCTAACATTCTCATT
>CAUQHD010000065.1:0-8059 GCA_963517805.1 uncultured Flavobacteriaceae bacterium
ATGTAAAAGATCCAGGATTCTACTACTATGACCATGCTACAAGCAAATGGAAAGGTGTAGGCGGTGGTGATGCAGGACAGATTAGAGGTTCTGTGCATGCTAATCCTGCTGCTGGAGGTAATGTTAGGAAAATTACTACAGGATTGTCTGCTTCTACATGGCTACCTTCTGATTATGGGGTGATAATAACTGGTTTTACAGGTACAATTGCTCTCCCAAGTGCGAGTGCAAATCCAGGTAGGATAGTATTTATATCCAATCAGACACCTTCAGCAAGATCATTTAATGGGCTTCCTGATAACTCTCCATTGGGAGCGGGGTCGCTTCCTGTTAATAGAGCAGCTATGTATATTAGTGATGGAACAAATTGGTATTTAATGTAAGGAATCAACTAAAAAATAAAAAAAATGAAAAAAAATATATGTATATTGTTTTCAATATTTGTTGTGTCTTTTTCTAATGCACAATTTAATACAGCATCTCAGGTAGATGTAGCAACAGCAGAAGAAAATGCTTTTTTGGATGCCTCAAGTTATTCAGATACGACCAATTGGGGGGTATCAAAAGCAAAAGGATTTATTTTTCCACAAGTAGACTTGACACAGTTTAGATTCAATGCAGATAATATAACTCCATTCTTTTTTCCTACTGCATTTGATGGAATGATTGTTTATAATATCGGAACAGGGAATATAGGTGATAATAAATTAACAACTCCACAAGAGCCTGTGGAACCAGGTTTCTATTATTTCTATAATCCAGATGGGAAAAGTACATTATTAACACCTGGTAAGACTGGAGATGATGCTATAGCAAATGGTAAATGGATTCGGCTGGGATCAGGAGGAGGTTCTGCAACTATAAAAACTACAGAAACTCGTTTGGGTAAGATAGATAATGTTCAATTGTATGGTATCAAAGGAACATTTCAAGTAACGGCTGCTGATGGAGCTACAATAAATAACTTTTTACCTAACGCTTTACTATCACCAACACCAATAACAAGTATCCACTCTATCAAGATATATGATAGTACTAAAAAGTTAGTAACATCTAGCCTTGTTTCTTATGATATTGCTAATAATAAGGCTGTTACGGGTATGGGGAATATCTCTATCCCATTACCAGTAGGTACTTATAGTTATGTTTTAGAGTATTTTAGATAGTAATAAATTTGTATAAGACAAATACTAACTTATTAAAAAGACTGCCTTCTATGGCAGTCTTTTTATTTCTCTTTTATTACATTGTTTCTATCCTAAAAGTAAGGGATTCTAGTACTTTTAGAATGGCTTCTACGGTATCCATAGAGGTAAGGCATGGGACTCCGTTTTCTACCGACATACGGCGGATTTGGAAGCCATCTCTTTCAGATTGTTTCCCTTTGGTGGTGGTATTTACCACATACTGCACTTTTCCTTTGTGGATGAGGTCTATCAGGTTTACATCTTCTTCGCCTATTTTGTAGCCTATTTTGGTTTTTACGCCATGTTGTTCAAAGAATTTCGCAGTTCCTTCCGTAGCCCATATTCTAAAACCTATATCACTAAATCTTTTCGCAAGTCCCACGGCTTCGGCTTTGTCTTTGTCAGAAACCGTGAAGAGAATCGCTCCATGGGTAGGAACTTTTCTTCCAGCACCGATAAGTCCTTTGTATAGGGCTTTTTCTAGGGTTTGGTCTTTGCCCATCACTTCTCCTGTGGATTTCATTTCAGGGCCGAGGGAAATATCCACTTTGGACAATTTACTAAAACTAAAAACAGGAACTTTCACATAAACGCCCTCTTTATTAGGAATAAGTCCGTTTTGATAGCCCAAATCTTTTAGTTTCGCTCCGAGAATGGCTTTTGTGGCTAATTTTGCCATCGGAACGCCAGTGATTTTGGACAAAAATGGAACGGTTCTGGATGAGCGAGGATTGACCTCTATGACAAATACCTCTCCATCAGAAATCACATATTGAATATTCATTAAGCCGATGATATTCAGTCCTTTGGCAAGTCTCTGTGTGTAGTCAGAGAGCGTGTCCATCTGCTTTTGTGTCAGATTTTGAGGAGGATACACCGCGATAGAATCTCCCGAATGCACGCCCGCCCGCTCGATATGTTCCATAATTCCAGGGATTATGGTGGTTTCGCCATCAGAAATAGCATCTACTTCCACTTCTTTCCCTGTCAAGTATCGGTCAATCAGCACAGGGTGTTCAGGGCTTGCCTCCACTGCATTTTCCATGTAATGAGCGAGTTCTT
This sequence comes from uncultured Flavobacteriaceae bacterium, assembly GCA_963517805.1. Lineage (GTDB taxonomy): Bacteria > Bacteroidota > Bacteroidia > Flavobacteriales > Weeksellaceae > JABCPE02. Next base: position 2,250 of record CAUQHD010000065.1, read on the forward strand.
CCTCTGTATAAACGATTTCCATCGCCCTTCCTCCCAAAACATAGCTTGGGCGGACAAGCACAGGATAGCCGATTTCATTGGCAATTTTTATGGCCTCTTCTTTTGAAGTGGAAGTTTTTCCTTTTGGCTGAGGAATGCCCAAATCTTGCAGGGCTTTCTCGAATTTATCTCGGTTTTCGGCTCTATCCAAATCTTCTAATGAAGTTCCTAAAATCTTCACTCCATGGGAAGCCAGCTTGTCAGCCAAATTGATAGCCGTCTGTCCTCCGAACTGCACTACCACGCCTTTTGGTTTTTCTAGCTCGATGATGTTCATCACATCTTCCTCGGTCAGCGGCTCGAAATATAATTTATCCGAAATGGAGAAATCTGTAGAAACGGTTTCAGGATTATTATTGATGATAATTGCCTCACAGCCCATTTCCTTAATCGCCCATACAGAATGCACTGTTGCGTAGTCAAACTCCACGCCCTGCCCGATACGGATAGGCCCTGAACCCAGCACGATGATTTTTTCCTTGTCGCTGGCAATGGATTCGTTTTCTTCCTCGTAAGTTCCGTAGAAATAAGGTGTTTCGGACTCAAACTCAGCCGCGCAGGTATCCACCATTTTATAAACTGGCATGATGCCGTTTTCTTTCCTGAAATTAAAAATTTCCCTCTGTGTGCAGTTCCAAAGGTGGGCTAAATTAAGGTCAGAAAAACCTAATTTTTTAGCTTTGATTAAAAAATCTTTGTTAAATGGATTATTTTTTATTTCAGCTTCAAAATCAATGAGTTTCTTGATTTTCCAAATGAAGAATTTGTCTATTTTGCTCCATTCCACTATTTTCTCCCAGTCGTAGCCTCTGCGCAGTGCTTCTCCAATGATGAAAAGCCTCTCGTCATCGCAGATTTTTATTCTTCTTTCTATTTCTTCATCGGTTAGAGCAAGGGCTTGTTTTTCCTTTAATCCCAAATGCTGAATGCCTGTTTCTAGTGAGCGGATGGCTTTTTGGAGAGATTCTTCAAAATTTCTTCCGATGGCCATGATTTCGCCTGTGGCTTTCATCTGTGTGGATAATCTTCTGTCTGCCGTTTCGAATTTATCAAACGGAAAACGAGGAAATTTGGTAACTACATAGTCCAAAGCAGGTTCGAAACAAGCATAAGTTTTGCCCGTTACAGGATTTATGATTTCATCCAAAGTCAATCCCACAGCGATTTTGGCCGCGATTTTCGCGATTGGGTAGCCCGTAGCTTTACTCGCCAAAGCCGATGAACGGGACACTCTCGGATTAACTTCGATTACATAATAATTAAACGAATGTGGATCTAGAGCCAGCTGCACATTACATCCGCCCTCTATTCCCAAAGCGCGGATGATTTTCAGCGAAGTATTTCGCAGCATCTGATATTCCCTGTCAGAAAGGGTCTGCGAGGGAGCAACCACTATAGAATCGCCAGTGTGTACGCCCACAGGGTCTATGTTTTCCATGTTGCAGACTACTATGGCGTTGTCGTTAGAATCTCGCATTACTTCGTATTCTATCTCTTTGAATCCTGCGATAGATTTTTCTATAAGACACTGATTTACAGGGCTGTGTTTTAGTCCGAGTTCTACGATTTCGGTAAGTTCCTGCTCGTTGGAAGCGATACCGCCGCCTGTTCCTCCAAGGGTAAAGGCAGGACGCACAATCACAGGATAGCCGATTCTGTCAGCGAAATTCAGAGCGCTTTCTAATGTATTCACAATGTCCGATTCTGGCACAGGTTCGCCCAGTTCGTTCATCAATTCTCGGAATAGATCTCGGTCTTCAGCGCGATTGATAGCAGAAAGTTTAGTTCCCAAAACCTCTACTTTACACTCATCTAAAATCCCTGATTTTTTTAGTTCTATCGCCATATTCAGCCCTGTCTGTCCTCCCAAAGTAGGCAAAAGAGCATCTGGGCGTTCTTTTCGGATAATCTGGCTTACAAATTCTAAGGAAATCGGTTCTATATAGACTTTATCGGCGATTTCTGCATCGGTCATGATGGTGGCAGGATTTGAGTTGATGAGGATGACTCTGTATCCTTCCTCTTTTAAGGATAGACAGGCCTGTGTTCCCGCGTAGTCAAATTCTGCTGCCTGTCCTATGATGATAGGGCCGGAGCCTATGACGAGAATGGTTTTTATATCTGTGTGCTTCATGTTTATTTAGATTTTAGAATTAAAAGTTTTTTATTTAACGGCATTTTCTCTCATCAAATTGATAAATTCATCAAAAAGATAATTGGCATCTTCTGGGCCTGGGCTTGCTTCTGGGTGGTATTGAACAGAGAAACAAGGGTATTTCTTGTGACGGACTCCTTCATTCGTGCGGTCGTTCAGCGCGATGTGGGTTTCCTCCAAATCAGTGTCTTTCAGACTGTTTTGGTCAATGGCATAACCGTGGTTTTGGGAAGTGATAGAGACTTTATTAGTCCTTAAATCCAAAACAGGATGATTGCCTCCTCTATGCCCGAATTTTAGTTTAAAAGTCTTCGCACCGCACGCCAGACCTATCACCTGATGTCCCATACAAATCCCAAAAATAGGGACTTTGCCAAGGAGCTTTCTCACGGTTTCGTGTGCGTGAGGGATATCCTGCGGGTCGCCAGGGCCGTTGGAGAGCATGACACCATCTGGAGCCATTAGAAGGATTTCTTCGGCTGAGGTATCGTGAGAAACCACCGTGATATCGCAGTTTCTTTGGGATAATTCACGGATGATGCCGAGTTTTGCGCCGAAATCCATCAGCACTACTTTAAAGCCTCTGCCAGGGTTGGCGTAGGGAGTTTTGGTGGAAACTTGCTCAATTTGATTTTTAGGTAAAATGGTGGCTTTCAGTTCATTGATGATGTTTTGTTCATCTGTATCAGCATTCACGATTTTCCCTTTCGTTACGCCTTTGTTTCGGAGAATTCGGGTTAGTTTTCGGGTGTCAATTCCTGAAATCCCTGAAAGATTTTTTTTCTTAAAAAGTTCATCCAGAGTAAGTTGGGAACGGAAGTTAGAAGGCATGTCGCAGAGTTCTTTGATAATTAGCCCTTTGATGGCTGGTTCTATGCTTTCATAATCATCACGATTGATTCCATAATTTCCAATGAGCGGGTAGGTCATGCAGACGATTTGCCCACAAAAGGAAGGATCAGAGATAAGTTCTTGATAGCCAGTCATTCCTGTGCTGAAAACCACTTCACCGCTGGTCTCTGTATCCGCTCCAAAGCCTTCTCCGTAGAAAACTTCTCCTGATTCTAATATGAGTTTTTTGTTCATTTTTATTAGTTGGTGTTTTGGTTAATAAACTTTTTCTCCGTTTACAAAAGTCGCTACTGGCCAGCCTGTGCATTCCCAGCCGTCAAAAGGTGTGTTTCTTCCTTTGGAAACGAAGGTGTTTTTGTCTACTTTTTGAGTTTTTTCAAGGTCAATGAAAGTCAGGTCGGCATAGTATCCCACTTCTATTTTTCCTACTTTATCAAGGTTAAAAACCTCGGCTGGTTTTATGGTCATCCAGTCGATGAGCTGTTTCAGAGACCATTTTCCAGTTTTTACAAATCTGGTGTGCAGGACAGGGAAAGCGGTCTCAAATCCCACAATTCCAAAAGGCGAATCATACATTCCTCGGCTTTTTTCATCTTCGGTGTGTGGAGCGTGGTCGGTCGCAATGCAGTCGATGATGCCTTCTTCCAGCCCTTTGATTAGAGCTAATTGGTCTTCTTTGGCGCGGAGTGGCGGGTTCATTTTGTAATTAGTATCTGCATTAGGAATATCATCTTCAGTTAAAACCAAATGATGCGGCGAAACTTCGGCAGTTACACGGATTCCAGCCTTTTTCCCATCGGCGATGACTCTCACAGACTCTTTCGTAGAAACATGGCAGACATGATAATGCGCACCAGCAGCTTCGGCTAATAAAATATCACGAGCGATATGTACTGATTCACAAACACTTGGAATGCCCTTTAATCCTAATTCTTTGGCTTTTTTTCCATCGTGAATACAGCCACCTAAAATAAGCGAATTGTCTTCGCAGTGGGCTACGATGGGTAGATTTACTTTGGTGGATTCCTGCATGGCTTCATACATTACGCCAGCTTCCTGAATTCCTACGCCGTCATCAGTAAATCCTACGGCTCCTTTTTCTTTTAAAGTTTGAAAATCAGTTAGTTTTGCTCCTTTAGAATCTTCTGTAATAGCTCCGTAAGGTCTTATTTTTATGATAGCGGATTTTTGGATTCGTTTTAATAAATCATCGAAACGCTCAGCTCTATCGGGAACGGGATTGGTGTTTGGCATCGGGCAGATAGTGGTGTATCCGCCTTTTGCGGCTGCCATAGAGCCTGTAGCGATGGTCTCTTTGTGCTCGCCGCCAGGCTCACGAAGGTGGACATGCACATCGATAAACCCAGGGCTGATGAATTTCCCTTCGGCGTCTATGATTTCGGCGTTTGGATTCTCTATGTTTTCAGAAATTTTGGTGATAAGACCATTTTCTATCTGAATGTCTTTTTGGACTAAATTCCCTTGTTGGTCAAGGATTTTTCCGTTTTTAATGATTTTCATATTATTTATTTTATTTCTTTGAATGTAAAGCCTTTTTGTTCCAAAGTATTTTTTAAAATAGCCATCCGTGCGAAAACTCCGTTTTCCATTTGTTTGAAAATTCGGGAGCGGGAGCATTCCACCAAGTCGGAGTCTATTTCCACATTTCTGTTTACTGGTGCAGGATGCATGATGATGGCGCTGAGTTTCATTTTCTTTTCTCGCTCTTTGGTCAGTCCATATTTTCTGAGGTATTCTTCTGGAGAATATTTTATTTTTTGGTGATGTCTTTCGTGCTGTATTCTTAGGAGCATGAGGACATCGATTTCTGGAATTAGCCCATCGATTTCTCGGTAAGTTCCATTCATTAGGCTGCCTTCGTCAAACCATTCTCTAGGGCCGGAAAAATAGACTTTTGCGCCTAATTTTCTCAAAATATCACAAGCAGAATTGGCAACGCGGCTGTGTTTCACATCTCCTGCAATGGCGATTTTTAGGTCTTTGAAAGAACCAAATTCTTGTTTTATGGTCATCATATCCAGCATGGTCTGGCTTGGATGGTTTCCTGTGCCGTCTCCAGCGTTGATAATAGGGATTTTGATGTTTTTCAGCTCATCGTAATATTGGTTTTGTCCGTGGCGAATTACCAAGAGATTTAGCCCGATGCTTTCTAATGTTTTCGCAGTGTCGTAGAGGCTTTCGCCTTTATTTACGGAGCTTTGCGAAGTGTCAAAAGGAATAACAGAAAGCCCAAGTTTTCTTTCCGACATTTCGAAACTTATTTTGGTACGGGTGCTGTCTTCGAAGAAAAGATTAGAAACGAAAATTTCATCCTGAACCGTGTATTTTTTACCATTTGCCATTTCCAAAGCTTGGTCTAAAATTTGCTCGATTTTCTTTGGGCTAAAATGAGATATTGCCAGCATAGTTCATTAGTTTTTTAGTTTTAAACATAAAAAAAACGAAGCCAACCGAGCCTCGTTTTAATAAATAAAATATCTTTCTGAGCAGAAATCTGCTCTCAACAAATCTTCTAAAAATTCTTGCTTTTTCATTCTTACAAAGGTAAGAAAAAAAATGGAACCAAAAGCGAAATAAAAAATATATTTTGTTTTTTCTGGAAAAATCAATACCTTTAAACGAAAATAATTTTAAAAATATGAAAGTAAAATTTTTAGGACAGAATTGTTTTTTAATTAGTTACAAGGAAAAAACTATTTTAACAGACCCTTTTTATAATTATCAAAAAGCGAAATCAGGTTTT
>CAUQHD010000066.1:0-7994 GCA_963517805.1 uncultured Flavobacteriaceae bacterium
TATGTAGGTGAGGATGTGGAGAGTATCTTGTCCAGACTTTTGATGGTTTCGGATTATAATGTAGAAAAAGCCGAAAGAGGTATTGTTTTTATTGATGAAATTGATAAAATCGCACGAAAATCAGATAATCCCAGTCTTACCCGAGATGTCTCTGGAGAGGGCGTACAGCAGGGGCTTCTGAAACTGCTGGAAGGAAGCATTGTGAATGTCCCTCCACAAGGCGGGCGTAAGCATCCAGACCAAAAATATATTCAGGTGAATACCCAGAATATTTTATTCATCGCTGGGGGAGCTTTTGATGGAATTAAAGAAATTATAGAGAGAAGACTCAATAAACAGGCGATAGGTTTTAGTTCCGAAAAAATAAATAAACAAGAGGAAGATGCCTATATTTTGGATAAGCTAGATGCCACAGACCTGAGAAGTTTCGGGCTTATTCCTGAACTACTGGGGCGTTTTCCCATCATTACTCATTTAGATAAGTTGGATGAGGCTACCATGCTCCGCATTTTGAGCGAGCCTAAAAACTCCATAATCAACCAATTTGTAGAGTTGTTTAGATTAGATGGGGTGCATCTCAGTTTTACCGATGAGGCTCTGAAAATAATAGTGAAAGAAACGATGGAGAAAGGTCTGGGAGCAAGAGGACTGCGGGGAACTACCGAGAGAGTTTTGGAGAAATACATGTATGATATAGACCAGCTCGGCGGAGAATTAATTATAGATGAAGCCGATGTATAGGCATAAAAAAGATGAGGTTTTCCCATGCGGGGAAGCCTTTTTCTTTTGAAAAAAAGGATTGAAAGGTTAAAGTAACCCTCTAAATAACCAAAAACACCCAAAATATGACCTTTCTAATGCTCCGAATGACCTTTTTGATGAAAAATATCATCTTTTTGGTCCAAAATATGACAAAAAAGCTCAAAAATATCACCTCCGAGGTCATATTTTTCATCAAAAAAGTCATCCGAAAGGTCTCGGAGGTCATAATGAGCATTAAAAATACCTTTCGGAGGATTTCAGGGATGTTTCAAAAGGTATCGGAGACTATCCGGAGGGAGGGAAAGGTGTTTTATTTCATTTAAAACAGAAAAACAGAAATAAAAAATACAATGAAGAATATAGAAGAACTTAGAGATTTTTGCCTCTCTTTACCGGAAACTACGGAAGATATGCCTTTTGGCGAAGATTTTTTGGTTTTTAGAATCTGTGGGAAGATTTTTGCTCTTATCAAGCTGGATGACATCCCGCTGAGGGTCAATTTGAAATGTAATCCTGTTCTTGCGCTGGAGCTTCGGGTAGAGTATCCCGAGGTTGTGCCAGGCTACCACATGAATAAAAAACATTGGAATACGGTCTATGTAGAAAATCTGCCTGATGTGCTGATGAGGAAGATGATTATTCATTCCTATGAGGAAGTCATCACAAAACTTCCCAAGAAAATGTGTGAAGAACTGCCTTATAATTTTGAATATCCATTTAAAACGGATTAATTTTTTCAGTCAAAAAGTTTCCAAAGATAGTAATCCTGCCAGTCTGTAAGCATGTGTAGTAACAGCCCTATAGCAGCAGCCCTGTAATACCCCTTCAGGAAAACAGCCCCTGCAATATAGACTGCGATGGCATAGTAAGAATGCAGAAGATGGTAGCCCACACTGCATCGTTCAGGGTCAAAAACAGGAGTTGCCAAAAGATGGTCTAAATCTACCAGCATAGTGGTCAGCAGGATGAGATATACTTTCTTCCAATCGTCTCTGTAAAATACCCAAACAATGAAACCCGGAAACACAAAATGCAGAAAGTAATGCACAAAAGATTTGATAAAAAATAGATAATCCAAGGCTTGTTATTTTATTTCGTTTTCTTTGAGCAAAGTCCTTATATATACAATCTTGAAAATGCCAAACATAGCTGATATAGCAGCGGCAATGTATAAAATGGTGTTAGTATAGTCATGAGAGTTTTCCTCATTATATTCTGAAAGTGACAGATATTTGGAGTTGTTTTTCTCAATCTCTGTAATATCAACACCATAAGGAAAAAGAGCAAAATAATATTTTGTTTTTATAATTTTTGTTTCATAATCCTTTTTACTGATAAGAAAACGGACTTTGTCTCCGCTTTGAAAATCTTCTAATAGTCCATTCATTCCATTTTTCTCTAAAATATTTTTGCTCACGAAAAATCTGAAATAGGGATATTCTTCTAAACGGAGATAGAAGCTGGTTATTTTGTCTCTTTTGCCTCTTTGGGTCTGGATTTCTTTGGACAGCGTTCCTTTTATTTCTATGGTGTCTTTTGAGGTTAGAGGGAGCTGGATTTCTCTAAGAAAGTGAGGTAGAGAAAATAAAATAATACTTGCAGACAATAGAAAACAAGCTCTTTTTATGCTAGAGTAAAGCTCTCTTTTATGTTTTACAGCTTCGTTTATTTTTTTGTTTTGGGTAAGTTTCTGTTTTATTTTCCAGAAATCTTTGTAGAAAGAGCTATAAAGATAAATTCTTTTTCCATTTTTTAGGATTAAAATAAGTTCAGTCCATTTAGAGTATTTGTTTTCTTTTTCTTCTTCCAGCCAGCTGTCTATTTCTTCATAGAAATAATCTCTGCTGATGAGTCCTAAGAATGTTTTTATTCTAAATCGGTCACGATAGAAAACAATATATTTTATGCGAAGGATTTCTTTAAGGTTGGCGAGTGTAAACCAAACTAATATGATTGATAATAAAGTAAATACTCTTTGGTCGTAAGGATCGGTATCATAATTTTTTATAAAACTAAAATAAATCCCAATGAAAAGGCATCCCAAAAAACCTATTACATAAAGGAGAATAGTAGAAATATCAAATTTAGATTTAAATAAAAAATTCATTTCTAAGATTTATTTTTCTTCTTCATCAAAATATTCAAACAAGAAATCATTGTAAGGGAAGCGCGAAATATGGATTTTTAGCACTTCATCGTAGATAAGCTTTTTCATTTCCTCAAAGTTTTCTTTTTTCAGTGCAGAAATGAAAACCGTTGGAAATTTAGATTTTGCCATCCAAGTTTTTTTCCACTCAGCTAGGGATATATTTTTTCTGGTAGCGGGCGTTAGGTCGTCCTCATCTTTCTTTTCGTAGGAGAAATCATCTATTTTGTTAAAAACCATTATCATCGGTTTCTGGTGGGCATTTATTTCCTGCAAAATATGATTTACAGAAGCAATATGGTCTTCAAAACTTTCGTGGGAAATATCCACCACATGGATGAGCAGGTCTGCTTCGCGGACTTCATCAAGGGTAGATTTAAAACTCTCCACCAGCTGGGTAGGCAGCTTTCTGATGAAGCCCACCGTATCTGTAAGGAGAAACGGAAGATTACCGATGACTACTTTCCTCACAGTAGTATCCAAAGTAGCAAAAAGCTTATTTTCCGCGAAAACATCAGATTTAGAGAGAGCGTTCATCAGTGTGGATTTTCCTACATTGGTATAGCCTACCAAAGCCACACGCACCATTTTACCGCGGTTATTTCTTTGGGTGGCCATTTGTTTATCAATGGTTTTTAGTTTTTCTTTAAGCAGAGAAATTCTGTCACGGATGATACGGCGGTCAGTTTCTATTTCTGTTTCCCCAGGCCCTCTCATCCCGATGCCCCCTCGCTGTCTCTCTAAGTGAGTCCACATTCTCGTAAGTCTAGGCAAAAGATACTCATACTGAGCAAGTTCTACCTGTGTTCTTGCATAGGAAGTTTGGGCTCTTTGGGCAAAAATATCCAGAATTAAATTCGTTCGGTCGATGATTTTTACTTCTAATTCCCGCTCCAAATTTTTCAATTGGGAGGGCGAGAGTTCATCGTCAAAAATTACAGTTCCTATTTCATGTTCTTGGATGTAGCTGCGGATTTCCTCTGCTTTTCCGCTTCCCACGAAAGTCCTAGAATCGGGCTGTGACATTTTCTGTGTGAAATGCTTTTCTACGCTGGCTCCTGCCGTGTAAGCAAGAAATTCTAATTCATCTAAATATTCTGTCAGTTTTTCCTCATCTTGGTCTTTGGTGATAAGGCCTACCAACACGGCTTTTTCGTATTTATATTCTTTCTTTTCTATCATAAATTATTGAATAGTGATTTTTGCAAAAATAAGGAATTTATCCTCGATTGTTTTTTGCTTAAGGTAACAATCCTGCTTTTTGGAAAAATAATCGGTATGCTTCCGCTTTTTTAGCTAAACCTAACGGATAAGCTCGTGAAGTGGAAGGCAGGCGGTAGAGGAATAATTCTCTGTCCTGAAGGTAAGGGAAGGCTGTATATTCGTTAGTTTTTGGGATTTTTATTTTTTCTGGGAGAAGGCTCAGCAGCGTTTCTGTGGCTTTTTCTCCAGTGGTAAATAGCCAGCGGCAGTGGGGTAGTTTTGCTAATACAGCCGATAAATCTACAGGATCTATGATTTTCAGAAACTTATCCGAAGCATTTCCGTGTTCTCGGACGGCTGTACGGGCGGTGGAGCAGAGTGCAATACCTTTTTCTGTCAAGAAATTTTTTATTTTATCTGGGTCAAACCGCTTTTCTCCTTTTATTTGAAAATGTTCTGCATCATTAAAGAAAATAAGTCCGTAAATCCGCCACATATCATTCTGGAAATTAGGGTAATGGAAATTCATACAGCGTTTCTCCTCGGTGGGCGGGAAAGTCCCCATCATCATTACTGTGGCTTTTTCTGGTAGAATGGGCGGAAAGGGATGTTTTTCTATTTTGTTTAGCATAAAAATTGACTATTTTTTGTTTAGCAGAAGCAGTCTGTCGGGGGCATCTGCCCACATATAATCGCAAACATAGATAAAACTAAAAATTCAAAATAGTTTCATCAGTATATACAGGTTTTCCCATTTATAGTTGTGATCATTTTTGCATAATTCATCTTTTTTGTACCAACCATATCTTTATTTATTTGCTTATCAATTCTTTAGCTTGTTGAATTGCAGCATCGGTAATAGTGTCCCCAGAAAGCAGCTGGGCGATTTCTTGGAGTTTTTGCTCTTCATTTAGAGGGATTATGGTTGATTGGGTTTTTCCATTAACATCCTCTTTTATTACTTTATAGTTATTACTTCCTTTTGCGGCAACTTGGGCAAGGTGTGTGATGACTATCAGCTGCATGTTTTCTGCCATTTCCTGCATCACATTTCCTATTTCATTGGCTACTTTTCCAGAAACTCCCGTGTCTATTTCATCTAAAATAAGAGTCGGAAGCTCCGTGTTTTCTGCGATAATTTTCTTGATAGAAAGCATCACTCTGGAGCGCTCTCCTCCTGAAATAGCGTTTTGGATGGGTTTTAGCGGAAAGCCCGTATTGGCTTGAAATAAAAGCTGGATATGTTCTTTCCCAAATTTATTAAAGTTTTCATTATCGGTAAGTTCAACTTCTATTTTTGCTTTTTCTAAGCCGAGTTTTTTCAGGATTTTTTCTATTTTTTCAGTAAAAATAGGAATGGCAGATTTTCGGTTTTTGGAAATATCTGAGGCAAGACCGCTTAATTTTTCAGTAAGTTGGCTGAGTTGGTTTTCAATATCAATAATATTTTTTTCTAAATCTTGTGAGTTTTTCTGCTGAGAAGAAAGTTGGTTTTTAATTTCTATTAATCCTTCAATATCAGATACTTGGTGTTTTAGAAAGAGCGTGTTGATTTTGTTCAGCAGAGCGGTCATAGCGGCTAAACTTTCTGGGTCTATTTCTACTTTTTCCAGCTCGTTTTCAATCTGATTATGAATGTCTTTCAACTCTAAATGAGCTTCATCCAGCCTTTTGCTAAGTTCTTCAAAATGAGGAGAATTCTCAGCTATTTTTTGTATTTTGTTTTTAATGTCATTCAGACCGTCCAAAATTCCGATTTCTTCTTGATAAAATCTCCCTGAAATATAGTTGAGGTTTTCAATAATATTTCCAGCGTTTTCTCCTATGGAAACCTGATTTTTAAGCTCTTCTAAGTCAATGCTTTCTAAATCAATTTCTTCAAGCTCGGAGAGCAAAAAGTTTTGATAATCAGCTTCTTTGTTGGAGTTTTCAAGTTGATTTTCAAGTTCTTGAAGTGTTTTGTTTAATTTTTGATAAGTATTAAAATCTTGTTGGTAAGCACTGATAAGCAGTTTGTTTTCAGAAAGTCCATCAATGATTTTAAATTGATACTCCTCTGAAAATAAGTTAGATGTCTCGAATTGTGAATGAATATCAATGAGTTTTGAAGAAAGTTCCTTCAGGACATCCAAAGTTACGGGAACATCGTTTATAAAAGCTCTAGACTTGCCACTGGGAAGAATTTCCCGCCTTATGATTGTATTTTCTTCAAAGTCCAGATCGTTTTCCTCAAAAAAGCTAATGTGTTGTTTATCAATCCTAAATTCTGTTTCCACAACGCTTTTATTTTCAGGATTGGAAATGGCTTTTACATCGGCTCTTTCTCCCAAAACAAGCCTCAAAGCACCGAGAATAATAGATTTTCCAGCTCCTGTCTCTCCTGTAATTACTTGTAAGCCATTGTTTAAGGAAATGTGAAGAGAATCAATCAGAGCAAAGTTTTGTATGGTAATTTTTGAAAGCACTATTTTGTTTTTTATAATGTTATGTTTTTATTTCCACTTATTCCATTTAGTATCAGAGTCTTTTGGAGCAAAAGTTCTCATCAGCTGTTTTAGTTCACTCATATTTATTGCTCCATTATTAGCACTGAAAATATTGAAAATTTCATCTTTTTTTGTTTCAATGAAAATACTGAAAGGATAGTTCAGCTGGAAGTTGTTTTCATAATTTTTAAGCTTTACAAGCTCACTTGCAATACTTTGTTTGGCGGTCAGCTGATTTTGTTTGCTTAAATTATCAAGCCCGATTCTGTGGTAGGCATAGAAAACATTTCTTAGAATATTGTTCTCCTCGCTCAATTGTTTGGTAATCAATGCAATTCTGCTTCTTGGTCCATCGGTGGCATTCCATCCGTTAAATCTTTGGCTTTGGGCATTTTGTGCGATTTTTTGTGCCTTTTCGAACCAAGCGGTTCCGCCTTTAGGCTTGAAACTATCTGCATCATATCCTAAAATAATATAGGCATAAAAACTAATGACATCGGTAAGATTTTTTCCAGAAAAAATTCTATCGTTAAATATAAGGTTTTCATTTTCAGTGTATTCAAATGAAAACTGACTGTCATTTATGTTTAATAAAGGCGTTTCGTATTGTGTGTCAAATACTGGGCGGTTGGTCTGCACGATGAGGTTTCCTTTAAATGAATTTTGAGTAGGTCTTTCGGTAATTACAATGGCAAAATTGCATCTTATTTTCTCAAAATTTTGAAATTTTTCTCCAGTCCAGCTCGTGTTATTGATGAAATCTCTCAGACTTTTTTCTAATGTTTTGAAAACCTGAGTGTTGCTTCCTGCTATTTGGCTGTGGTTTATTTGAACATCGGCATATAACTCCTGTGCAGTAGCCATAAACTGAAACAATGCCAATATAGATAAAACAAATATCCTTTTCATATAAAATTTTTAATATGCTAAAATAAGATTAAAAATAAATTACACCAAAGAAATTTATAAAATAATATGGTTTCCTTTTGTGCATTAAATATTTTTTACTACTTTTGCCCCCGAAAATGAGATGTAATTTATGTTAATAGTACAAGTAAAAGACGGAGAATCAATTGACAGAGCCCTGAAAAGATACAAAAGAAAGTATGACAAAACAGGTGTTGTAAGACAGTTGAGAGCAAGACAACAGTTTGTGAAGCCTTCTGTTATTGAAAGACAAGTTAAGATTAGAGCAGCTCATAAGCAGAGATTGCTAAGTCAAGAAGAGCAGGCATAAGTTTGCTTTTTAGGTTAAATTAGTTTATTATTGTTTTAGTAGACCATTCCTTAATTTTAGGAATGGTTTCTTATTTTTTTATTAAATTTGGTCTATGATAGATAGATATTTAGAATATATCAATATTGAAAAACGATATTCTCCTAATACAATCATAAGC
>CAUQHD010000067.1:0-7968 GCA_963517805.1 uncultured Flavobacteriaceae bacterium
ACAAAAGTTTTTCTTGGTCAGCCGCTGCGTTTTGTTTATAAATTTCAGCATTTTGGGTATGTTTTTTTGCCCATAAGAGGGCTATTTTTTTTTTTAGAAATCCTATCATTAGATTAATGGTTATTCAAAAAGAACATTGGTATCTTCCAGAACGGTAACTCCTCCATCTTCGCAGCGGATGGCTTGTCCAGGGAAATTTTGTATAAGGTGATAGTCGTGCGTAGCCATCAAAACGGCACAATTTCTCTCCATGGAAATACTTCTGAGGAGGGTCATAATATCATTTGATGTCTCTGGGTCTAAGTTTCCGGTAGGCTCATCGGCGAGGATAAGTTCTGGATGGTTCAGCAGGGCTCTTGCAATGGCCACACGCTGTTGCTCTCCTCCCGAAAGCTCGTGGGGCATTTTGTGTTTTTTGGTTTTCATTCCCACACTGCTGAGGACTTCATTTATTCTGTCCTCCATTTGTTCCTTGTCCTTCCAGCCGGTGGCTTCTAAAACGAAGAGTAGGTTCTTTTCTACGGTTCTGTCGGTCAATAATTGGAAATCTTGGAAGATAATTCCCAGCTTCCTTCTTAGATTTGGTATCTGCGAGGTCTTCAGCTTTGTTAAATCAAAACCTACAACTTCCCCTTCTCCTTCGCGGAGAGGAAGATGTCCGTAAAGAACTTTCAAAAGGCTGCTCTTTCCTGAGCCTGTCTTACCGATGAGGTAGTTAAATTTACCTTGTTTGATATTTAGGTTTACATGGGAAAGAACCGTGAAATTCTTTTGCACTATTTTAGCATCTTTAAGAACAATAATGTCTTCTCTGTTGGACTCTCTGTATGGCATATGCGTTTAATTTTTAGTAGATTACGAAAGGGGAATCTCCCTTTCTGGTGGTTAAAATTACAAAAATCTATTTTGCAGGGAACAAAAAATGGGTTAAACTTTTGTTAAAAAATCCTCAAACAAAGAAGAGACAATAACATTCCCATCTGGAGCTATTTTTTCCAGTTTTACTGTTTCTACACGGTTGATGGATGCTGGGTCGTAGGGTTTCTGCACTCTCACATAGTTATCTGTAAAGCCGAACATCATCCCGTTTTTCTCCTCATGTTCCCACAGCACGGGCAGTGTTTTTCCTATCTGGCTCTGGTAGAATGCCATTTTTTTCTTCTCGGAAAGTATCCGCAGCATTTTATTTCTCTTTTTCCGTTCGGAAATAGGCACTACGCCCTCCATTTCCACGGCTTCGGTATTGTCTCTTTCTGAATAGGTGAATACATGCAGGTAGCTGATAGGCAGTTCCGACAAGAATTTATATGTCTCCAAGAACTTCTCCTCTGTCTCCCCTGGGAAGCCTACAATAACATCCACGCCGATGCACGCATCTGGCAGCATCTCGCGGATTTTTTTCACTCGGTTGGTATATAGGGCTGTCAGGTAGCGGCGCTTCATCTTTTTCAGGATTTCATCTGAGCCAGACTGCAATGGGATATGGAAATGCGGCACGAAATTCTGGCTTTCGGCTACTAATTCTATTGTTTCATCTTTCAGAAGATTTGGTTCTATGGAAGAAATCCTTATCCGCTCTATTCCTTCTACTTTATTGAGTTCTTTTACTAAGTCTAAGAAAGTATGTTCGTGTTTTTTGTTGCCAAATTCTCCCTTTCCATAGTCGCCAATGTTCACTCCAGTGAGGACAATCTCCTTGATGTTCTGTCCTGCAATTTCTTTGGCATTTTTTACGATGTTTTCTATCGTGTCTGAGCGTGATATGCCTCTTGCCATCGGGATGGTGCAGTAGGTACATTTGTAGTCGCAGCCGTCCTGCACTTTGAGGAAGGCACGAGTTCTGTCGCCGATGGAATAAGACCCTATGAAGAAGTCTGCGTCTTCTATCTCACATGAATGCACCTGCGCCGAAGCTTCTGCTTTGCGCAAATCATCTAAGAAGTTGAGCAGATTAAATTTTTCTTTGGCACCCAAAACCAAATCCACCCCCTCTATGGCGGAGATTTCCTCCGGTTTCAGCTGGGCGTAGCATCCTAAGACCACCACAAGACCTTCAGGATTGGCTTTTACAGCTCTTTTCACATGGAATTTGCACTCTTTGTCGGCATTATCGGTTACCGAACAAGTGTTGATGACATAGACCTGCGCTGGGCTGTCAAAATCTACCTTCTCATAGCCTGCACCTATCAGTTGACGGGCAATGGTGGAGGTCTCTGCAAAGTTGAGCTTACAGCCTAAGGTATGGAATGCGACGGTTTTTGGGGTTGATGTAGTCATAAATTTCTAAAAAGGGCAAAATTAAAAATTATCTTCGGAATATAAAATTTTCGTTGAAACTCCGCTTGTTATTTTCTCTCCGCCGAGCATGAACGCCGAAATAGAAAAACAACCTTAGAGGTCGTTTTTTTCATCTTTTTCTACATCAAAATAAATGTGGAAATGCTTTTTGCAGCCTGCATTCAGCATAGAACTACAGCTTGGACAGGCGGTGGCAGCCATATACTCGCTGATGCTCATCTTGTGCCTGCAGACACCACAGAGGATGGCCTTTGTGTCAAATTCGTGGGGTTTCCAGCGTTCCATGGGGTGGCTCTCGCAGGCTTCATGGCACTGGTAGCACGGATAAAAACGGCCGCAACATCTGAACTGAATAGCAATGATATCCACTGGCGAATGGTAGTGCTGGCAGCGCGTCTGGTCATCTACCAAAAGTCCGTAAATGGTCTCCTGATGCATGGTTTAGTCAGCTGGGTGGAACTTCACGATTTTAAAATCAAAACTCACAGGTCTGAGACTCGCCAGATAATCTGCCCTGAGGCTTCTCGGAGCAGCTGTGCTGGCGATGATTTCTCCCTCTTCGGTAAAAGTGTATCCCTCTTTGGGAACTTTAATGGAGGCTATCATTTCTCCTTTGTGCATTCCTTCTACCCAGCCTTTTTCATCGTCTAGTTCTATTTCGGACAGTAGGTCGGTAATGCCTTGTTTAGTATTGTATTCTATGTATTCTTTCATTTTAGTTTAGCTTTTGAACCAGTTTTGTAAATTCTTCTTCGCAGTTTTTTTCTTCGTAAAGGATTCTATAAATATGCTGCACGATAGGAGCATCTATATTATTGTTTTTAATAATCTGATAGATTCCGTTGGTAGCGTAGTAGCCCTCTGCCACCATACTCATAGACTGGATAGCAGATTTCACGGTGTAGCCCTTCCCAATGTAGTTCCCAAACATTCTGTTTCTACTAAACAGCGAGTAAGCTGTAACGAGCAAATCCCCAATGTATGAACTTTCATTGACATCTCTTGGCTCTGGATATACCGCATCTAGAATTCTTTCCAGCTCCCGAACGGCATTAGAAATATATACCGCTTGGAAATTATCCCCATAGCCCAGCCCATTGGCCATTCCTGCGCCTATCGCATAGATATTTTTGAGGACTGCGCTGTATTCATTACCCAAAATATCATTACTTTGGTTAATTCTGATGTATCGTGAAGACAATAAATCGCTCAGCATTTGAGTGGTTTCCTTGCTGGCTGCTGCCACTGTAAGGAAAGACAACCGCTCCATGGCAACTTCTTCAGCGTGGCACGGCCCTGCAAGAACTGCTTGGTTTCTATATCCTATATTAAAAGTGTCACGGAGATAGTTCGCTACAATATCATTATGCTTTGGAACAATTCCTTTAATCACTGAAGCAAATATCTTCCCTGAATAATCACAAGTCATCTTCTCTATGGTATCCGCCAAATAGATAGATGGTGTTGCTAGAATAATCACATCGCAGGCTGTCACCAGCTCATTGATATCCATTGTCAAAACCAATCGGTCTGGGTTAAATTTCACTGCGGTAAGATAGTGCGGATTGCTCCCTTGTGAAACCAAAGCCTCCCTTGTGCCGTCATTACGAAGCAGCCAATGCACTTTTTCGCAGTTTTCCATCAGCATTTTTACTACTGCAGTGGCAAAACTACCACTTCCGATAACTCCGACTTTTGGTAAATTTTTGTTCTCAGTCATATCGTTTTTCATTTAAATCACAAAGGTAAAGAAAAAAATCAAGCCTTTGAGACTTGATTTTTAAAACTATTGTTTGATATTTTTATAACTTTTCAAGTTGTCCTACTTTTTGCCAGTTTTTATCAACTTTCAGTGATACTGCTATATAAACTTCCTTTTTAGAAGATTTAAAAACAGTTCCCTGCTGAAGCTGGGCATTTATTTCATTTGGAGTTAGTTTGTAAATTGCACCTGTAATAGGGTCAACAACTAAACCAATAATTCCACCAAAAACAATGTTTCCTATATACCACGCATTAAACTGCTTAGTCAGTTTAGTTTTGTATGGTTCATATCCTTCTAATCTTATCTCTACTTCATACTCTCTTTTTCTTTCTAATTTTGTTTCAAATGGAGTTTTTCCCACTTCTGTTTCATCAATAAAAACAGTGGCGTTTGTAGGTGTACTATCAAATTTGACAGTTTGTCTACTTCCTGAAACGATAGTTGCGCAACTGCTTAAAAAAAAGAGAGAGGCAACTCCCAATAACATAAATATCTTTTTCATAAATCTTTATTTTATTATTTTAAGTTTGTATTGTTTTAGTTCTTCTACATTACCATCATAAAAATAAAAGTCTAATTCCATTCTATGGCATGAGCTCCATAAATCAGGATAAGTAACTTTGGTTATTTTAACTATATTAGCTCCGTTTTCTCGTGCCATTTTTCTAGCTTTTATCAAATTAGAATCATAGTCACAATCTACTGAAAAACCAGTATCTCCATATCTTGCTGTTCCTATTTTAGTTGCTCCTGCAGGCACATCATGCTGTATTAATAGGAAAGCCACTTTTTCATTAGATGTCAAAGCCTCTCTTCTATTATCAAAATTACTTTTAACTCTTGCTCCACAGCTCAATAATGTTCCCAATAACATTATTAATAAAATATTTATCCTCATATCAAAATAATTTATATCCGTGAAAATTAGACAACAACCTTTACAATGTTTAAAGGCTGTTTATTACCAATAAATTTTCGTACAAAAATACCTTTTTGGTTTCAAAAAACAACATATAAATTTGTGATTTTAATCATAATAATGAGAGCTCCTATGGAGGAAAATTTTATATATAGAACATTAATAATTAACAAATCAAAACCCTGCAATCACTTTTGGATAAAAACAAATAACAACAAAAATCCTTCAAAATTGAAGGATTTTATTTTTGGATTTACATTTAAATTTTAAAATAACCATTTAGACCCGCCATAAGGATTCTATGAAAAAGAGCAATAACAAGGTTAGATTATTCAGCAGGTCTAAATGGTCTTTATAACATTATAACAATTACTCTGCAGGTCTGAAAACCAGCTTATTATCAGAACAATCTACAGTCACTCTCTCGCCTTCTTTTATATTTCCAGCCAAAATCTCTTTTGAGAGTTTATTCAGAACTTCCTGCTGTACTACTCGTTTCAGCGGTCTAGCTCCAAACGCTGGGTCGTAGCCTTTTTTCAGAATGAAATCTATCGCTTCCTGCGTTGCAGTCAAGATGATATTTCTGCTTTCCAGCATTTTGTTGATTCCTCTTAGTTGGAACTGAACGATTTTTCCTATTTCATTGTAGTTCAATGGTTGGAACAGCACCGTTTCATCTATTCTGTTGAGGAACTCTGGTCGTAGAGTTTGTTTCAACAGGTCAAACACCTCTTCTTTGGTTTTTTCTACGATTTCAGTTAAATTACTTTCGTTAATTTTCTCAAAATTCTCCTGAATGATATGAGAACCAAGGTTAGAAGTCATGATGATAATCGTATTTTTAAAATTCACCACGCGACCTTTGTTGTCTGTCAATCGCCCATCATCCAGCACCTGAAGCAAGGTATTAAACACATCTGGATGCGCTTTTTCCACCTCATCCAGAAGCACCACAGAATATGGTCTTCTTCTTACCGCTTCGGTCAGCTGTCCGCCCTCATCATAGCCTACATACCCCGGAGGCGCTCCTACCAATCTAGAAACAGAGTGTTTCTCTTGATATTCAGACATATCGATACGGGTCATATTATTTTCATCATCAAATAAGAACTCCGCCAAAGCTTTCGCCAACTCGGTTTTACCAACTCCTGTAGTTCCGAGGAAAAGGAAAGATCCGATAGGTTTTTTCTCATCATTCAGTCCTGCTCTGTTTCTTCGGATGGCATCGGCCACGGATTGTATCGCTTCCTCTTGTCCTACTACTCTCTTGTGGAGTTCATCTTCCAAATGAAGCAGTTTTTCTCTTTCAGACTGAAGTAGTTTAGTCACTGGAATTCCTGTCCATTTGGCCACTACTTCAGAGATGTTTTCCGCGGTAACTTCCTCTTTTACAAGCTCATTTTGCTGATTCTGCATCGCCAATTCCAGCTTTTGGAGTTCATCCTCCTTTTCGCGAAGTTTTCCATATTGTATCTCCGAAACTTTTGCATAATCGCCCATACGCTGAGCTCTTTCAGCTTCTAGTTTTAGGCTTTCAATATCTTTTTTAATCTGAGTCAAATCCTCGGATTTCTGCTTTTCACTGAGCCATTTTGCGTTGATTTGGTTTCGTTCCTCAGTGATTTTCGCAATATCTTCTTTCAGATGGTCTATTTTAGTCTGATTGCCCTCTCTGGAAATGGCCGCCAGCTCTATCTCCATCTGCATAAGTTTTCTGTCTAAAACATCCAATTCCTCCGGTTTGGAATTGATTTCCATTCTTAATTTTGCAGAAGCCTCATCGATTAAGTCAATGGCTTTATCTGGTAAAAATCTATCCGAAATATATCGCTGGGACATTTCTACCGCGGCGATGATGGCTTCGTCTTTGATTCTAATCTTGTGGTGGAATTCATACTTGTCTTTGATTCCACGAAGAATAGAAATCGCTGATTCTGTGTCTGGCTCTTCCACCATTACTTTTTGGAAACGGCGTTCCAGAGCTTTGTCTTTCTCAAAGTATTTTTGATATTCGTTAAGCGTTGTCGCACCGATAGAACGAAGCTCTCCTCTCGCCAAAGCTGGTTTCAGGATATTCGCAGCATCCATCGCTCCCTCACCGCCGCCTGCGCCTACAAGGGTGTGAATTTCATCGATGAAAAGGATAATCTGTCCATCGGATTTTATCACTTCATTTACTACGGATTTTAGTCTTTCTTCAAACTCTCCTTTGTATTTCGCACCTGCAATCAATGCTCCCATATCAAGTGAATAGAGCGTTTTGTCCATCAAATTTTCTGGAACATCTCCACTGATGATTCTATGGGCTATTCCTTCGGCGATGGCAGTTTTACCAACACCTGGCTCACCGATGAGAATAGGATTATTCTTGGTTCTTCGCGAAAGAATCTGCAGCACTCTTCGGATTTCTTCATCTCGCCCGATTACTGGGTCTAATTTCCCTTCGGCTGCTAGTTCATTGAAGTTTTTAGCATATTTATTAAGCGATTGATAAGTCTCTTCGGAACTTGCCGAAGTCGCCTTTGAACCTTTTCTAAGTTCTTTGATTCCTCCTTCCAAAAGGGATTTGGTCACGCCCATATCTTTCAACATCTGCGAAACGGAAGAACTCACCTCTAATAATGCCAGCCAAATATGCTCCAAAGTCACATACTCATCGCCCATTCTTTTAGCGATATTAGGTGCTTCCAAAAGGACTTTGCTGGCACTTTGAGAAAGGTAAATATTTCCGCCTTCCACTTTTGGGAGGCTTTCCAAAGATTCTCTATTTCTTTGTCTTATCAAGTTAAGGTCGGCTTCTGCTTTTTTCATTAGAAAAGCCGAGATATTCTCATCTACTTGGAAAATTCCTTCCAATAGATGCTGAGGTTCTATACTCTGGTTGCCAAAATCCAAAGCAATCTGTTGTGCTTTTTGGATGGCTTCTTGTGATTTTACGGTATATTGATTTAGATTCATAATTTTTTATTTTAAAAGTTATCTGAAA
>CAUQHD010000068.1:0-7956 GCA_963517805.1 uncultured Flavobacteriaceae bacterium
CCGATTACGAGTTTTTCAAATTCCACTGCATTAGGCGGAACTTTCCCTTGAGAAATAGATAGTTCCTTTGCAAAATTTCCATGCGTGAGAGATGATAATGTTTCTTTTTGTACCATGGGACAAAGATAAAGATTAAACTCTCAAAATTCTACGCAATGTTGAAAAGTAACTATAAATTATAACAAATAATTATAAATCAGTCAATTACAAGTTTTAAGAATGTTAATAAAATTACATAAAAAAATCCAGTAACGCATACTGGATTTTTCTGATTTTTTTAAAGTTCCTCTTCAGGTTCATTGTTTTCAATGATGATTTCCTCATTTTTTGCCTTTGGTTCTTGATGAGGAATTTCGCTTTTTCCTTTTAGATATTCAGGAAGATTAAGCCCAGCCATATTGAATAAATCATTCAGAGGCGGTACAGTTTTCATCATTCCTGAAACGAAATTAGCCGTGGAAGTATTTCCGTCAGGATTGTTCCCGCTGTCCCAAACTGTAACTTTATCAATTTTAATATTTTTAACGGCTTCCACCTGAGTTTTAACCAATTCAGGAAGTTTTTCGATAAGTAGTAACTGGAACGCAGAGTTGGTATCTCCACCAGCAGCTTTTACCACTTGGTCATAACCTTCCGCCTGTTTTGTAAGGATTTCAAGGAGACCTTTCGCTTCCGCTTCCATTTTCAGGTAGATGGCATCGGCTTCCCCTTTGGCTTTTAGTCTGATTTTTTCCGCTTCGGCTTCCGCATCGATGATGGCTTTTTGTCTGGATATTTCCGCAGGAATTACGATGTTGGCATTCTGTGTAGAACGCTCTCTTTCGGCTCTGGCAGCTTCCGCTTTTTGTTCAGCCAAATAAGATTCTTCAAGGGCTTTCGCTGCCTGAACTTTTTCAGCTGTGATTGCTATTTTGAGGGCTTCGGCTTCTTTTTCTCTTCTCTGTGCATCGGAATTAGCGATGGTTATTTTCGCTTCGTTTTCCCCTTTTACGGCAAGGGAATTTGCAAGTGAAGTCGCAATTCTCGATTCCTTTTCAGCCTCGGCTTTACCGATGGATTCATCTTTCACAGCAGATGCGATGCTGATTTCTCTATCTTTTTGAGTAATCGCAATTTTTACATCTCTGTCTCTGTTGGTTTCCGCGATTTGTACATCTTTCTCTCTGTCGGCCTCAGCTTTACCTGTTTCCCCGATTTTTTCTTGTTCTGCAACGGAAATTTTCGCTTCGTTAATCGCTTTCGCAGCTGCTTCTTTCCCTAAAGCTTCGATGTAGCCAGACTCGTCTTTGATATCGGTTACATTGACATTGATGAGTTTTAGACCTATTTTTTTAAGTTCGGTATCTACATTTTTAGAAATATTTTCAAGGAATTTGTCTCGGTCAGAGTTGATTTCCTCAATGGTCATCGTAGCAATCACCAAACGAAGCTGCCCAAAAAGAATATCCTTGGAAAGTTCCTGAATCTGCTCTGGTGAAAGTCCTAAAAGTCTTTCAGCGGCATTTCCCATCGTGTCTGTTTCAGTGGAAATAGCGATGGTAAATCGGCACGGTACATCCACACGAATATTCTGGCGCGAAAGGGCGTTGGTAAGATTGGCTTCGATGGAAATCGGCTTTAAATCAAGATATGCAAAGTCTTGAATTACAGGCCATACGAATGCACCGCCGCCATGGATACATCTCGCAGAGCTTCCGCCTGTTTTTCCATAAATTACCAAAATTTTGTCCGAAGGACATCTCTTGTAACGCGAAATAAGAGAAACAAGAGTCACAAAAAGCACAAAAACTAATGCTACAATAATAATAAACGGGCTCATATAATTTTACTTTAAATTTTTTCTACAATTAAAATTTCATCTTTTATATCAACTACTTTTATAAGTTCGCCAGACAAAATATCTGTATCAGAGTTAGTTATCGCATAGAGTTCATGATTGGTTCCCTTCAGCGAAATAAGAACTTTTCCTTTTCCAAGACTCTGAGCAGGAATTTTGAGATAGACTTCTCCAGTTTTATTTTTTAAATCATTGATTTTAAAAGTATTGTCTTCTGATAATTTAAGTAGTTGTTTAATAATTAAAAAGAAAATCAATACAAAACCAGCTCCCACAGCTGCTGCAAGAATGGTAAGTAAAAATTTGTTTTCTATCATTGGGTAAAAAGCAACACCTGCCCAGCCAAACCCGAGTAGAAAATTGGTGAGGTTCCTCAGTGAGAAAAGCTGAAAAGGAGCGTCTGCACCATCAAAATCTCCGTCAAAATCAGGCTCTGTGCCATCTGTGCTGTCGCTTCCAATGAAAGTGAGCACAGCCTGAACCACAAATACTAAACTGCTGAACAATGCTACATACCAAAAAGAACGATGTAGAACATCTAAATTTTCTAAAAAATCAAACATTTATCTAAATTTTAAGATTTCCTAAAAATACAAATTTTAGTTTAATTATAAAAATAAAAATCATTATTTTTTTCTAAAAAATAGAATTTTTAGTTGGAAGTTCTAAAAAAATCCCTATCTTTGCACCACGAAAGGTTTCTTAGCTCAGTTGGTAGAGCAACGGACTGAAAATCCGTGTGTCCCTGGTTCGATTCCTGGAGAAACCACAAAAACCCTCTGATGTAATTGGAGGGTTTTTCTATTATAGATTTATAATAAATGTAAAATAATCATTAAATTTGCAACTCAAAAATAGATTATGAATAAATATATAAAGTTAGTCATTGCGGGGCTAATGGTAGCAGGAGGAATATTCCTAATGTTCAACAGACAAGTAGGCTGGGGGATAGTATGTGTAGTTCTATCAATAGTTCCTATTATATTGTTTTTTAAGAATGAGTATATTCTTTTATCCCTTTGGAAGATGAGAGATCAGAAAATAGATGAAGTTGCTAAACTGCTTTCTAATATTACAGATTATAAAACACAGCTGCATAGAAGCCAATATGGATACTATCACTATATGCTGGGGCTTACATATGCTGAAAATCCATTGAAAGCAGAGGGACTGATGAAAACAGCTCTTGAATATGGAATGAGCATGAAGCATGATAGAGCTTTAGCAAAGTTTAATTTGGCGATAGTGGCTCTTTCTAGAGGTAATAAAACAGATGCTCAGAGATTACTAAATGATGCACAAAAACTGGACACGGCAGGAATGCTTACAGAGCATATAAGAACAATGAAAGAGCAAATGAAAAAGCCAAACATGCAGAAACACATGCATAATCCTAATATGAGACACAGAGGTAAATTCTTCTAGTTTTGGGATTTGATTACAAATAAAAAATGGAGATTAGTTACTAATCTCCATTTTTCTTAATATATTTTTAATGTCAATGTTATGCAGGCAAGCCCAGTCGCCGCGATAGCATTCTTTATTCCCAAAAATTGAACATGGTCGGCAGGAAAGGTCACTCACTTGGACAATATCTTCCTCGCTTTGTCCATAGCCGAGAAAACCAGCATAAGGATGCGTCTGTCCCCAGACAGATATACAGCGGGTTCCTACCAGACTGGCCAAGTGCATATTAGCCGAATCCATAGAAATCATTAGTTCTAATTGTGAGATTTTTTCTAATTCTTGTTTCAAAGAAAGTTTCCCTGCAAGGGATTCTGAATTAGGAATTTGTTTTTCCCATTCATTGAGGATTTCTACTTCCTTTTTTCCGCCACCGAAGAAGAACAGTGGTTTTTCTTTGGCGATTTCTTTCGCTAATTCAAAAGATTTTTCCAAAGGAAGCATTTTCCCAAAATGCTGTGCAAAAGGCGCAAATCCTACGCCGTTTTTTATTCCTTGCTGAGGTTTGAGCTGATGTGAAAGTGTTAATGAAAATCCCATTTTTCTCAGGACATCAGCGTATCTTTCGGTGTTTTTTTTGAGTTGTGTTTTATTAAGGTTTTTGGTGTCAATTAGTTGCTTTTTCTCTTTTCGCCCTTTGTCTATTTTATGAATAGGAAGTCTTTTTAACCAAAAGAAAAAATTGAGAATATTGGATCTGAGGACATTATGAAAATCTGCAACCATATCTGGCCGAAATTCAGACAAGATTTCGCTGGACAGTTTTTTTAGTCCAAAAAAACCTTCATATTCCTTTAAATCCACACCTTTAAATTTGAGCCTTGGAATTCCATCAAACAAATCTTTGAAATTTTTTCTAGAAACCATCAAGATTTCTGTATCAGGATTTTCATCAAGAAACTCTTTGAGAACGGGCACTAGCATGGCGATGTCGCCAAATGCCGAAAAACGGTAAGCAAGTATTTTGGTCACGATTTTAGTTGATAAGCTACAGCGTAGAATTTTATTTGTTTTATCATTGAGGCAAGTCCATTTGCTCTGGAAGGAGAGAGGAATTCCTGCAGTCCGATTTTGGAAATAAAATCAAAATCAGCCGCCAGAATTTCTTCGGCAGTATGTCCGCTGTACACTCCCACCAAAAGAGAAATAATGCCTTTTGGCAAAATTCCGTCAGAATCAGCAAGGAAAAAAATCTTGCCATCGCGCAGTTCGGCATCCAGCCAAACCTGGGACTGACAGCCTTTTATTAAAATATCTTCATTCTTTTTTTCCTCTGGAAGACCTTTTAGTTCTTTGCCTAAATCTATGATATATTCATACTTCTGCTCCCAATCCGAGAGAAAGGCAAAATCATCTATTAGTTCCTGTTGTTTTTCCTTGATACTCATCATACGATTTTTGCAAAAATAAAAAATATAACAGATTTCAGGGCAGAAAATTTCTAAACAACATTAAAAATAAAATATGACATAAAGTCAGACAAAAAAATGGTAAAATATTTGATATTGTTTGTTGAATAATTACTAATTTAGTAATATAATTTATGATGATTATGGAAAATAAGTTTTCGGAGGGAATGGATAGGGTGCTTCGCCATAGTAGACTTGAAGCAAATAGGCTGAAAAGCGAGTTTCTGAATACAGAACATTTTTTGCTGGGAATTATCAGCACGGAGAATTCTGCAAGAAATATTTTGGAGGCGCTGAAAGCAGATTTGGTTCAAATTCGTAGAAAGATAGAAAATATCAGTATAAATAATAATTTTAGCTCAAATCCTGATAGAAGCATTATGCCTACTAAATTGGCAGAATATTCTTTAAAAAGAGCATCTTTGGAGAGTAAGCAGTATCGTTCTAATGAGGTGAATACCATTCATCTTCTGCTGGGTATTTTATATAAAATAGATGACCCTACTACGCATATTTTGGAGGCGTATGATATTGATTATGAAAGTGTAGCAGCTGAATATAGAGCAATGCTTAAAAATAGCGGGCAGCTGCCAAAAGCTTCTTTTGATGATGAGGAAGATGAGGAAGATGATGCTGCATTTCCACAAGCGAATAAACCAACTGGAAATATCGGCACAGGGAAAAGCAAAACACCTACGCTGGATAATTTCGGAAGGGATTTGACCACGATGGCAAAAGAAGGGAAGTTAGACCCTGTGATTGGTCGTGAAAACGAAATTGAAAGAGTTTCCCAAATTCTTAGCCGAAGAAAGAAAAACAATCCGCTGCTCATCGGTGAGCCAGGGGTAGGGAAGTCGGCAATCGCAGAAGGTCTGGCACTGAGAATTCATCAGAAAAAAGTTTCGCGAGTTCTTTATAACAAACGAGTGGTAACGCTTGATTTGGCGAGCTTGGTGGCTGGAACTAAATATCGTGGGCAGTTTGAGGAGCGAATGAAAGCCATAATGACCGAGCTGGAAAAAAACAGAGATGTCATTTTATTTATAGATGAGTTGCACACCATCGTAGGAGCGGGGAGTTCCACAGGAAGTCTGGATGCTTCTAATATTTTCAAACCTGCTTTGGCACGAGGGGAAATCCAGTGCATTGGGGCAACTACTTTGGATGAATACCGCCAATATATAGAGAAAGATGGAGCGCTGGAGCGTCGTTTCCAAAAAGTGATGGTAGAGCCTACCAGCGTGGAAGAGACAATCCAAATCTTGAATCAAGTAAAAGAAAAATACGAAGAACATCATAATGTAACTTATACTGATGAGGCAATCAGAGCTTGTGTAAACCTTACTACAAGGTATATCACAGACAGGTTCCTTCCTGATAAAGCCCTCGATGCGATGGATGAGGCGGGGTCTCGTGTTTATATCAAAAATATGAAAGTTCCTACGGCAATTACCTCGTATGAACAACAAATAGAGGAAGTTAAGGAGCTTAAACAAAAAGCTGTGAAAGCCCAAGACTATTTAGAAGCGAGAAAATACAAAGAAGAGGAAGAGCGCCTGATGATAGAGCTAAACCTTGCACAGCAGGAATGGGATAACGAAATCAAGGAGCGAAAACAAATCGTTACGGAAGAAAATGTAGCTGAGGTGGTTTCTATGATGAGTGGTGTTCCTGTGACTAAAGTGGGCAAAAACGAACTGGACAAATTGGCACAAATGGACAATGTGCTCAATGGAAAAGTTATCGGGCAGGGAGAAGCTGTAAAAAAAGTTGTTCGCGCTATCCAACGAAACAGAGCAGGTCTGAAAGACCCTAAAAAACCAATAGGAACATTTATTTTCTTGGGAAGCACAGGGGTCGGAAAAACCGAACTTGCCAAAGTGATGGCTCGTGAGCTGTTTGACTCTGATGATGCTCTTATCCGAATAGATATGAGCGAATATATGGAGAAATTCGCGGTGTCTAGGCTAGTGGGAGCGCCTCCAGGGTATGTGGGCTATGAAGAAGGCGGACAGCTTACAGAGGCAGTGAGAAGAAAACCTTATGCAGTGGTTCTTTTGGATGAAATAGAAAAAGCCCACCCAGATGTATTCAATATTTTATTGCAAATTTTGGATGAAGGTTTCGTGACGGATTCTTTGGGTAGAAAAGTAGATTTCCGAAATACGGTTATTATCTTGACTTCTAATATTGGTTCAAGAGACTTGAAGGATTTCGGAGATGGAGTAGGTTTTGGAACAGCAGCGAAAAAATCCACTTCTGATGCCAGAGCCAGAAGCACGATAGAAAACGCCCTGAAAAGAGCCTTTGCGCCAGAGTTTCTTAATAGAATAGATGATATTATTTTCTTTAATGCTTTACAAAAAGAAGATATTCACAGAATAATAGATTTGGAGCTTGGCAAACTATATTCTCGTTTAGAAAAACTGAACTATAAAGTGGAGCTGACAGATGAAGCCAAAGAATTCATCGTAGAGAAAGGCTGGGATAAAGATTTCGGTGCGAGACCACTGAAAAGAGCTATCCAAAAATATATAGAGGATATCCTTGCCGAGATGCTGGTGAACAAAGAAATGCAGGAAGGAGATACGGTAATTTTGGAGGTGAATGAAAATAAAGATTCACTCATCGGAAGAGTAAGAAAAGAAGAAAAAGTTTCTTGATAAAACGGCTAAAAAATTTCATTAAAATGAAAAAAACAGCAATAGGAATTATGGCAGTGGCGGCTTCTATGATGCACGCCCAGTCCAAAGAGTATTCTCTGAATTTTGATTCAGAAAAATACACTGTAAAAACGGCTCAGGTCGCAGGAAAAGAAATTTCTTTCAGAGCTTACGAAGATGTAGTCTATGTCAGCCATCCTGTGGATGTACGATATCAGAGTATGAACATTTATATCCCTGTGGAATACTACGAGGGAAAAAACATCAGAAAGTATAATGCTGATACAGCGCCTATTTTCCTCCCAAATGATGTAGGTAGATATATGTCCTCACAAGCAGGAGAGCCAATAAAAGACCGAATAACAGGCAAGGACAATGCTATCCTTGTCGCCCTGTCCAAAGGCTATGTAGTGGCATCTCCAGGAGTAAGAGGGCGTAAACTTACTAATGATAAAGCACAATACATTGGCAAAGCTCCTGCTGCGATAGTAGATTTGAAGGCGGCGGTGAGGTATCTTAGATTTAATGATAAAATAATGCCGGGTAATGCCGAAAAAATCATTTCTAACGGGACAAGCGCAGG
>CAUQHD010000069.1:0-7830 GCA_963517805.1 uncultured Flavobacteriaceae bacterium
CTTGGAGATTCTCACCTTTTTCATCGGTGCCAGCCAGTCGTTTTCGCGGTCAGCATAGCCTACATACATCAGCACCACGCTTTTCAGCCCGAGTTTCTCCAAGCCGAGGACTTTATCAAAATTCTCATGGTCAAATCCCTCTACAGGCGTGGAATCTATTTTGAGTTCCGCTGCTTGTGCAAGTGCCATTCCAAGGGCTATGTATGCTTGTCGGGCAGCATGTTCAAAATTTCGGACAGGTTCACGCTCTGCAAAGCGTTCCTTTAGCATATCCGTGTATCTCGCATATCGCCCACGAGGAAGCCCTCGCTCATCGGTGATAAGGTTATACATTTCATCTATTCTTTCAGGTGTATAATTGTCCCACGCAGCAAAGGCGATAATGTGCGAACATGCCATAATTCCTTTTGGATTTAAAGCACCTTCTACCAGCTTTTCTTTGGTTTCTTGGTCATCTATTACGATGATTCTGAAAGGCTGCAGCCCAGAAGAAGTAGGTGCAAGGCGGATGGCTTCTATAATTTTGTCTATGTCCTCCTGTGGGACTTTCTTCCCCTCTTGATAGGCTTTTGTGGCATAGCGCCATTTTAAATCATCTAAAAGCATTGTTTTGTTTTTTAAGGTTAATTTCTTTAAAATTAAATGATAAGCATGGCATCCCCATAAGAATAAAACTTGTATTCCTCACGGATGGCTTCTTCGTAAGCATGCATCACGAAATCCTTTCCTGCAAAAGCGGCAATCATCATCAGCAAAGTAGATTTCGGTGTATGGAAATTGGTAATCATAGCATTAGCCACGCCAAATTCATACGGCGGATAGATAAATTTATTAGTCCAGCCGTGGTATGCAGATACTCTTTTGTTAGAAGAAACTGAAGTTTCCAAAGCCCTCATGGTAGTAGTTCCCACACAGCATATTCTTCGGTTTTCCTCAGCTGCTTTATTGATAATTTCAGCATTTTTTTCGTCTATAATGGCTTCTTCGCACTCCATTTTATGTTTAGAAACATCTTCTACTTCTATCGGGTTGAAAGTCCCAAGCCCTACATGAAGGGTAACTTCCGCAAAATTAATCCCTTTAATTTCTAACCTTTTCAAAAGATGTTTGGAAAAGTGAAGTCCAGCCGTAGGCGCAGCCACCGCACCTTCTACTTTGGCGTAGATAGTCTGGTATCTTTCTTCATCTTCTGGTTCTACAGGTCTTTTAATATATTTAGGAAGCGGCGTTTCTCCTAAATCTTTTAATTTTTGTCGGAATTCTTCATAACTGCCATCAAAGAGGAATCTCAGTTTTCGCCCACGAGAAGTTGTATTATCAATTACTTCCGCCACCAAAGATTCATCTTCGGTAAAGAAGACTTTATTTCCTATTCTTATTTTTCTTGCCGGATCCACGAGGACATCCCAAACCCGCGTGTCCTTGTCCAGTTCCCTAAGAAGGAAAACTTCTATTTTGGCACCGGTTTTTTCTTTGTTTCCGTAGAGCCTTGCTGGGAAGACTTTGGTATTATTAAAAACGAACAAGTCCCCGTCATCAAAGTAATCAATCACATCTTTGAATAGTCTGTGTTCTATGGTTTGGTCTTTTCTGTTGAGAACCATTAGTCTTGCTTCATCTCTGTGTTCTGATGGATGTTCTGCCAAAAGATGCTCTGGCAGATGGAAATTAAAATTAGATGTTTTCATTCAATAATTTAGATAAAATTTATGGATTTTATATTATAACTAAAATCAAGCGGCAAATATACAACATTAAAAAGCCTTTGTCAATACCCGTGCGAAATCTACGAAATAACAGATGGATAAAACCACAGATGAGATTTTTATAAAAAGAGAGGTTTCTGATGAAAAAGCACTTTAAAATTAAATTCTATTTTGTAAATTTGCCCATCAATTTTATAATATTATGGTAAAAATAACTTTTCCAGATGGCAATCAGCGTGATTTTAACAGAGGAGTAACTCCTTTGGAAATTGCCAAATCAATTAGCGAAGGTCTTGCGAGAAATACCATCTCTGCACTAGTAGATGAAAAACAAGTAGAAGTCTCTACCCCTATCACGGAGGATGCCACGGTTCAGTTATTAACATGGAATGACGATATGGGTAAAAAGGCCTTTTGGCACTCTTCTGCCCATGTTTTAGCGCAGACTATTTTGGATTTTTATCCTAATGCGAAACTTACCATAGGTCCTGCCATAGAAAACGGATTTTACTATGATGTGGATTTTGATGGAGAAATTCTTTCCGAGAAAGATTTTGAAAAAATTGAGAAAAAAATGCTGGAAAATGCAAAGAAAGATTCAGCTTTTAGAATTTATCCAGTATCCAAAGCAGATGCACTGAAAGAATATGCTGATAATCCATTTAAAAAGGAATTAGTAGAAAACCTTACTGATGGAGAAATCACTTTCGTGACTCATGATAATTTCACAGACCTATGCCGTGGAGGACATATTCCTAGCACAGGACTTATAAAAGCTGTAAAAATCCTAAACGCAGCAGGAGCATACTGGCGAGGAGACGAAAAAAACAAGCAGCTTACCAGAGTTTATGGTATTTCTTTCCCAAAACAAAAAGAACTTACCGAATACTTGGAAAGATTGGAAGAAGCAAAACGCCGTGACCACAGAAAACTAGGTAAGGAATTAGGAATTTTTGCCTTTTCTGAAAAAGTAGGTGCTGGGCTTCCACTTTGGCTTCCAAAAGGTGCTGCACTAAGAAAAAAATTAGAAAACTTCCTTTCTGAAGCGCAGAAAAAAGCAGGATATGAATTCGTAATTTCGCCGCACATCGGTCACAAAGATTTGTATGTAACTTCTGGACATTACGAAAAATACGGTGCAGATTCATTCCAGCCGATAAAAACTCCACACGAAGGAGAAGAATTTTTATTAAAACCGATGAACTGCCCTCACCACTGCGAAATATACAAAACCAGCCAGTGGTCTTATAAAGATTTACCTAAGAGATTTGCAGAATTTGGAACGGTATATAGATATGAGCAAAGTGGTGAATTACACGGACTTACCAGAGTAAGAGGCTTTACTCAGGATGATGCTCACCTATTCTGTACTCCAGACCAGTTATTATCTGAGTTTGAAGGAGTTATAGACTTGGTATTGTATGTATTCAGCAGCCTTGGATTTGCTGATTTTACGGCTCAAATTTCATTAAGAGACCCTGAAAACAAACAAAAATACATCGGTTCTGATGAAAACTGGGAAAAAGCAGAAAATGCAATCATTACCGCTGCTAAAAATAAAGGACTAAATACTGTAGTAGAATACGGAGAAGCAGCATTCTACGGGCCAAAACTAGATTTCATGGTGAAAGATGCTTTAGGAAGAAGTTGGCAGCTTGGAACTATCCAAGTTGATTACAATTTGCCTGAGAGATTTGACCTTTGGTATACAGGAAGTGATAATGAGAAGCACAGACCAGTGATGATTCACAGAGCGCCGTTTGGTTCTATGGAGCGTTTTATCGCTATTTTATTAGAAAATACAGCGGGGGATTTCCCACTTTGGCTGGCTCCAGAGCAGTTTACAATCCTTCCAATTAGTGAAAAATATGTAAATTATGCAGAAAAAGTTTCACATTTGCTGGAAATTAACGATATTTGCGGTCTGATTGACAAAAGAAATGAAAAAACGGGTAAAAAAATCCGTGATGCAGAATTAAATAAACTGCCATTTATGCTGGTTGTAGGAGAAAATGAAGAGGCTGAGGGAACTGTTTCTGTGAGAAAGAGAGGCGAAGGAGATTTAGGAACGATGAGCATAGAAGATTTCATTGCTTACTTTAAGAAAGAAGCAGCTCTGTCTTCAGATATTAAATAAGATATTAACCATTAAAATTTAAAGCGATAGCACTAAAGAAAATTAACAACAGAGGTCCGATGCGAAAGCCTGCACAGGAAGATGCGCATCAGATTAACGACAAAATCAGAGCCAAGGAGGTTCGTTTGGTCGGTGATAATGTAGAACCTGGTGTCTACCCTACTTCTGAAGCTTTGAAAATGGCTGAGGAACAGGAATTGGATTTGGTAGTAATTTCGGATAAAGCAGAGCCTTTTATCTGCCGTATTTTGGATTATAAAAAGTTCCTTTATGAACAAAAGAAAAAACAAAAGGAACTGAAAGCCAAACAGGTAAAAGTGGTGATAAAGGAAATCCGTTTTGGTCCTCAGACAGATGAGCACGATTTCCAATTCAAGAAAAAACACGCTGAAAAATTCTTGGAAGAAGGTTCTAAACTAAAAACTTATGTATTCTTCAAAGGAAGATCAATAGTTTTTAAGGATCAAGGGGAAATATTGCTTCTAAAACTTGCCCAAGAGCTGGAGCATGTAGGAAAGGTAGACCAAATGCCTAAATTAGAAGGAAAAAGAATGATAATGCTGATGAGCCCGAAAAAGGCTAAATAGTTTTATCTTTCAGCAAAATAAGATATTGATAACAAATAACATAAAAGAAGTAAGAAAATGCCAAAATTAAAAACGAAATCAGGTGCTAAGAAGCGTTTTGCTCTTACTGGAACAGGTAAAATCAAAAGAAAAAATGCTTTCAAAAGCCACATCTTGACTAAAAAAGAAACTAAGAGAAAGAGAAATCTTACTCAGACTTCTTATGTTGCTAGTGTGGACGAGAAAAGCGTTTTAAAGCAATTAGCAATTAAGTAGTTTTTATAAATCATTTCGGTTTATAAGAATTTTATTCAAAAAAGTTTAACCCTGAAACGGTGCCACTAAGAGAATTTTAATGAAATTCCGCCCTTTTCAAAAAAACAAATTAATTAAATTATGCCAAGATCAGTAAATGCTGTAGCGTCTAGAGCGCGCAGAAAAAAAATCTTAAAACAAGCTAAAGGTTTCTTCGGAAGAAGAAAAAATGTTTGGACTGTTGCGAAAAACGCAGTAGAAAAAGCAATGCAATATGCCTACAGAGGCAGAAAAGAGAAAAAGAGAAATTTCAGAAGTCTTTGGATTACGCGTATCAATGCGGGAACTAGACAATACGGAATGTCTTACTCTCAGTTCATGGGAGCTCTTAAGAGAAACAACATCGAGCTAAATAGAAAAGTATTGGCTGATTTAGCAATGAATCATCCAGAAGCATTCAAAGCTGTTGTAGATCAAGTTAAATAAATGTTGAATCGCGTTTTTTGTTATCAATAAAAGAAATCCAGGTTATTATTAATCTGGATTTTTTATAAAATATTAAAACAAAATGAAGCTAAAATTTTTAGGAACAGGAACTTCCCAAGGCGTTCCGATAATCGGTTCTGATGACCCTGTCTGTCTGTCTTCTAATCCAAAAGACAAAAGGCTGCGAAGTTCTGCTCTGATAACCACCGAGACAAATGGGAAAATTTTGATAGACTGCGGGCCTGATTTCAGACAGCAGATGCTCACTAATGGAGAAGACAATATAGATGCAGTGCTTCTCACACACGAGCATAATGACCATGTAATCGGGCTGGATGACCTGCGCCCTATTATCTTCAAGAAGCAGAAAAACATTCCTATCTATTGTCTGGAAAGAACTGCAGAAGAAATAAAACAACGATTTCCCTATGCTTTTAGTGAGGTAAGATACCCTGGAGCTCCATGTTTTGATATCCACCTGATAGACAGCGATTTTACAATAGATGAAACCAAAATCACACCAATATATGTTTTTCACAATCAGCTGCCTATAATTGGTTTTAAGGTGAAAAACTTGGCCTATATAACGGATGCAAGCTCTATCCCTGATTCAGAAATGGAGAAACTGTTAAATCTAGATTTCTTGATTATAAATTGTCTTAGAAAAGAGGAAAAGCATCCTGCGCACTTCATTTTGCCAGATGTTTTGGAATTGGTAAAAAAACTAAAACCAAAGAAAACCTATCTGACGCACATCAGCCATAAAATAGGCTTTTATGAGCAGACAGAAGCTGAACTTCCTGATGATATCCATCTGGCATACGATGGTTTAGAAATTATTTTCTAAAATTATGCTGATTTTTTTTGCTGTTATGAAAATAATGTCTATATTTGCACCCGTAAGATTTGAGTAGGCCCAGATGGCGGAACTGGCAGACGCACTGGACTCAAAATCCAGCGCCGCAAGGCGTGCCGGTTCGATTCCGGCTCTGGGTACAATTATTAAAGCGTAAAGTATTGTAAATCAATATTTTACGCTTTTTCTTTTAACGATTTTGCCGACATTTTGCCGATTTTTGAGCTTGAAATGAAAAACTTATCTATTTTTTTCCTGGGTCATCAAAAAAATAATCTCGCTACAAAAAGCGAGGTTGTGGGTGTTAATTTTGATTAAGCATATTTTTCTACAAATTTTGATAATTCCGTATATCGTTCTTTCATTAGTTCATAACTACTATTATATAGGTTTATGATTTCTATATAATTTTTTTTGGGTTTCGTTGAGACTTTGCACCATGTTCCGATGTGTGTCATGAAATTTAAATATTGTTTCTATTTCTTTTCTTAATTCTCTTACTTCTTGCAATATCGAGAATTTATATTGAAAGAATCCATATCCTTAAAGTTTATAACAGAAACTTAGTTAAAACAAAAAAGACTTCACATTTCTGTAAAGTCTTCATTTTCAATAGTGAGCGCGAAAGGATTCGAACCTTTGACCGTCTGCTTAGAAGGCAGATGCTCTATCCAGCTGAGCTACGCACCCATTAATTAATTTTTAAAAAGAACTAATAAACTTTTGTCGGGGTGGCAGGATTCGAACCTGCGACCTCCTGGTCCCAAACCAGGCGCGATGACCGGGCTACGCTACACCCCGAATATTATACCAGTTGCGGAGGGTATGAGATTCGAACTCATGCGACCCGAAAGTCGACAGTTTAGCAAACTGCTCCGTTAACCACTCCGGCAACCCTCCTTTATTCTTTAAGAACTTCTATTCTGTAATTGCGTTTGCAAATATATATTGTTTTTTTTAAATCACCAAATAAAATCCTAAAAAATTATTCGTATTTTTGGAAAAATTTTTAATAATTATTTATAAAAATGCGTAAAGTATTAGTTATCACGAGCTTAAATATCATATTATTTTCCTGTGTTTCTCAAAAAAAAGTAGTTTCTTCCGCCTCTCCTACTCCAACGACACAAAAGATTGTTGAAAAACCCAAAATAGAACATCACGGAACAGAGGATTTCTATAGAGTGAACATAGCGGACAGCACCAAAAATAATAATACAATAAGCTATGGGTCTATAGTTTCGGCCAAGCCAAAAAAATATAAAATCACTAAAACTTACTTCCCTTCCTTGGGACAAGGCTTCCGCCAGAGATTCATCATCTTGCACTATACAGCTTTGGATAATGAAAAATCCATAAGAGTTTTGACACAGCAGTCGGTAAGTTCTCATTATCTTGTAAGTGATTTAGATGATCATGAAATCTATCAATTAGTAGATGAAAACAAAAGAGCTTATCACGCAGGAATCAGCGCATGGAAAAACAGCAACAACCTGAACGACAGCTCTATAGGTATAGAAATAGTAAATACAGGCTATGTAGTGGATAGTTTGGGAAAGAGACAATTCCAAGCATTTCCTGAACATCAAATCGAGAAAATAGCCGTTTTAGTAAAGGACATCAGCAAAAGATATATGATTCCTCCTACTAATATTTTGGCTCATTCGGATATTGCTCCAACAAGAAAACAAGACCCAGGCCCACTGTTTCCTTGGAAAACATTATACGAAAAACACCAAATAGGCATGTGGTAT
This sequence comes from uncultured Flavobacteriaceae bacterium, assembly GCA_963517805.1. Classification (GTDB taxonomy): domain Bacteria; phylum Bacteroidota; class Bacteroidia; order Flavobacteriales; family Weeksellaceae; genus JABCPE02. The sequence continues at coordinate 7,761 of CAUQHD010000069.1, forward strand.
GATGAGGATAAAAAACAAGAATTTTATCCAAGTGCATTAGAAGATATTACTACACTATATGAAGATACTT
>CAUQHD010000070.1:0-7823 GCA_963517805.1 uncultured Flavobacteriaceae bacterium
CAGCTGCTCTTCTGAAGCTGCGTAAGAGAAACGGATACAGTTTTTGTCTCCGAAAGACACACCGCCCACTGTTGCCACATGTGCTTTTTCTAAAAGATACATCGCAAAATCATCAGAATCATTGATTTTCACACCATCCAAAGTCTGACCTATGTAGTGAGAAATATCTGGGAACATATAAAAAGCTCCTTTTGGCTTGTTGATTTTGAAACCTTTTATTTCTTTTAAAAGATTGAAAACCAGTTCCCTTCTCTTTTCAAAGCTATCAATCATGTATTTGTATTCAGAAGGATTGGTTTCTAATGCTGTGATAGAAGCTCTTTGTGCAATGGTATTCGCTCCAGAAGTCATCTGTCCCTGCACTTTGTCACAAGCGGCAGCAAGCCAAGTAGGACACGCAGAGTAACCTATTCTCCATCCTGTCATGGCGAAAGCCTTTGACATTCCGTTGATTACAGCGGTCTGCTCATACACTTGCGGGAATTCTGCGATAGATGTATGTTTTCCACCATAATTGATAAATTCATAGATTTCATCAGAAATAATGGTGATTTGCGGATATTTTGCGATAACATTTGCAATAGCCTCCAACTCTTCTCTTTCGTAGAAACTTCCAGAAGGATTACATGGAGAACTGAATAGCAATACCTTAGTTTTAGGAGTAATCGCTGCTTCCAGCTGAGCCGCTGTCATCTTGAAATCTGTATCTATCGTTGTATTAACAAAAACAGAAACACCACCCATCATTTTTACCATTTCATCATAACTTACCCAGTATGGCGTTGGTAGGATAACTTCATCACCATCATTTACAACAGAAGCCAACACATTGAAAATAGATTGTTTCGCTCCGTTAGAAACGCAGATTTGGTTTGGTTTGTAGTCTAGATTATTATCTCTTTTTAGTTTTTTACAAACCGCCTCACGAAGTTCTAAAAACCCTGTAACAGGCGAATAGTGGCTGTAATTTTGATGAATAGCATCTATTGCCGCTTGTTTAATGTTGTCTGGAACATCAAAATCAGGTTCTCCCAGTGTAAGGCTTATCACATCTATCCCCTGACTTTTCATTTCTCTAGCTTTATTAGTCATCACGAAAGTCTTGGAATAGCTCAGTCTATTGAGTCTATCAGAAAGTTTTTCCATTTTTATTCAATTTTTTACAAAGTTAATCAAATTAAAATTATTTATACTTTATTTTGTATCGTTTTTATTGTCAAAGAATATTTTTAGGTTTTCTAAATTTTTCTTCTCACTTCCCACGAAAATTTCTTTTTCGGTAAGAAAAACAGGGCGTTTCAGAAAACTATAATGGTCTAAAATCAAGTCTCTAAAATCCTCTTCTTTCAGCGTTTTCACATCTATTTCTCTTGCCTTTATTTGTGTAGATTTTTTACTAAAAAGCGCCTCATAACTTCCTGTGATTTTGTACATTTCCTGAAGTTCTTCGCTGGTTACATTCTCGGATTTCAGTTCTCTGATTTCCCAGTCTGTAAGGTCAAATTCAGACATTATTCTCTTGCAGGTGCTACATGTTTTTAGATAAAATACTTTTTTCATTACAAATCAATTCCCACAAAGATAAATAAAAAAGCCCAAACAAATGCTTGGACTTTTAATTTTATTCAGAATCATCAGAAGCTTCATTTAATGGCTCCTGTATATAATATTCAAACGACTGATTTTTAGAATTATATATCACAACATAAGAAGAACTCTGATTCTCTATAATTACCCCATCCTGAGGCGCTTTTACAAGGTCGGAAGTATTCATATAAATAGACGCCCCTTTCTTGAAACTTCTCACTTTGTATCTCGTTGGGTAATTTTGTGCAAATGCAACATATGGTTTTTTGGTTGCTTCATTAGAACATATCACCAAAAGTCTAGAATATTGTCTTTCGTTGTCATCCAAAATTACAGCAATATCCTTTATCCCATCTCCATCAAAGTCTCCTGATGCCAAAGTAGATTTTGCTCTGCTTTCATTCTGGGCAATTTTATAATTTCCCCCATTTACATATTTATTATTTTCTTCTATCAGAATCTTTTTCATAACAGAAGGCAATGCAGAATAAGGCGCTAATGAAAAGTTATTTTTAAAATCTTCAAAACTATAAGTCGGAATAATCATATTCTCATTAAGAGAAATAGGGTTATTTTTGGCACTTGGGTATTGCGTAGGGTCATTGAGATAAGCGGTTTTAAACTCCTGACCTTCATTTTCATAGTGTATAAAAACTCTGTCTCCAAATTTTAACTTTTGTCCGTTAGGAAGCGATACCGCATTGGCAATCAATGAGTAAGATTGATACGGCGATTCTTCATCATAGCCTTCTGAATTCTTCAAAGAATCAGCATTAATGGTTGTAGAATCTTTCTTCACAGCAAGAGAATCATTTTTGACAACAGTATCTTTTGCTTCATTTTTATTAGAAAACGCAAAATAACCTCCTATCAAAAGAATAAGAGCCAATGCCACTCCTCCCGCTATATACAGGGATTTTTTAGAAATTGTAATATTTTCTTTCTTTTCTTGGTTGAAATCATTATTATTTTCCATAGATAAAAAGTATTTATTACAAATATATAAATTATCTTACTAAAAACAAAGGTTTTGCGGTATTACTTTATTTCAAAAGCTGACTTCCTAAATACACCGCAGAAAGCCCCAATGCTATGCTCAATGTCAAATACAAAACCAAAATTCCATACTGTCCGTTTTGCCAAAGAGTGATGTTTTCCATAGAAAATGTGGAAAATGTAGTAAATCCACCACAAAATCCTGTAACCAAAAGGTATTTCAGATATTCATTTTCTTTGCATAAAGAAGAAAATATCCCAATGCAAAAACATCCCAAAACATTGGCCAAAAGCGTTCCAAAAGGAAAAGAGCCTGCCATCGGCAGTTTATGAGCATAATTAGAAATCATAAACCTAAAAATACTCCCTGCTCCTCCTCCAAGGAAAACATAAATTAGTGCTTTCATAGTCGTTTTTTATTTTAATTCGCCTAAATATCTCTCTGCATCTATCGCTGCCATACATCCGCTTCCTGCTGCTGTAACTGCCTGACGATAAATGTGATCCTGCACATCTCCCGCCGCGAAAACCCCAGGAAGATTAGTTTTAGAAGATTTTCCTTCGGTGATGATATAGCCATTTTCATCCATGTCTATTTGCCCTTTAAATATCTCAGTATTAGGCTGATGTCCTATGGCTATGAATATCCCGCTGACAGGGATTTCAGAAGTTTCTTGGGTCTGGTTGTTGATAACTACAGCTGCTTCCACCAAGTTGTTTTCCCCTTTGATGCCAATCAATTCGTGATTAAATTTCACTTCTATATTTGGCGTTTTTTCCACTCTGTGAGCCATTGCTTTGGAAGCTCGGAAATAGTTTTTTCTCACAAGCATTGTCACTTTACTACAAATATTAGCAAGATAAGTCGCCTCTTCTGCTGCCGTGTCCCCTGCTCCAACTACGATAACTTCTTGATTTCTGTAAAAAAATCCATCACATGTAGCACACGCAGATACACCACCGCCAGAGTATTTTTTCTCATCATCCAGCCCAAGGTATTTGGCTGTAGCTCCAGTGGAAATAATCACAGTTTTAGCCAAAATTTCTTTCTCTCCTGCCCAAAGTTTATGAATTCCACCTTTTTCCTTAGAAAATTCCACTTTCGTAATCATTTCATAATGAACTTTGGTGTCAAATCTTTCGGCTTGTTTTTGTAAATCTTCCATCATTTTTGGTCCTGTAACTCCCTCTGGATACCCTGGGAAATTGTCCACTTCTGTAGTTGTAGTAAGCTGACCGCCATGCTGCAGACCTGTATAAAGCTCAGGTTTTAAATCCGCTCTCGCTGCATAGATAGCCGCCGTAAAACCAGAAGGTCCAGAACCTATAATCACACAATCTAAAATATTATTCTCCATTTTTATATTTTTTAAAATTCTCTTTTTATTACATAATCCAGCATCAGTTGTAAGGATTTTTTCGCTTCATTATCAGGGAATTCTGATAAAATATCCAAAGCCTTCTGCTGGTAATTTTCCATTATTTTTTCGGCGTAGTCCAGTCCGCCCGATTTTTTCACAAATTCTATCAGCTCTTTTACTCGTTTTGGGTTTTTATTGTGGTTTTTAATGATATTAAAGTAATATTTTCTGTCTTTTTCATTTGCCGTTTTTAAAGAATAAATAAGCGGCAAAGTCATTTTTTGTTCCTTAATATCTATGCCCACAGGCTTCCCTACGATGTTTTTGCTAAAATAATCAAACAAATCATCTTTTATCTGAAAAGCCATTCCTGCATAAATCCCAAAATCTTTCATTTTCATTATCAGCGAGTTTTCAGCATTATTAGCAACTGCTCCTATCTGGCAGCACGCCGAAATAAGCGAAGCCGTTTTTTGCTTAATTATCTGATAATAAACATCTTCCGTAATGTCTAGTTTTCTTGCTTTTTCCAGTTGCAAAAGCTCGCCTTCGGACATGTCTTTTATAGTTTGGGAAACGATTTCCAACAAATCAAAATCCTTATTTTCAGTAGAAAGAATTACCGATTTGGATAATAAATAATCCCCAATCAAAACCGCAGTCTTGTTCCCCCACAAGGCATTGATAGAGAAGAAATTACGCCTTCTGGCGCTCTCATCCACTACATCATCATGCACCAAAGCTGCCGTATGTATCAGCTCTATCAAAGAAGCTCCACGAAAGGTTTTTTCGCTCACCTCGCCTGTCATTTTTGCTGAAAGGAAGACGAGAATAGGCCGCATCTGTTTGCCCTTCGTAGCGATGATAAATTGTGTAATTTTATCTAATAAAGGCACGCTGCTCTGCATAGACTGATAAAACTTTTCCTCAAAAAGTTTCATTTCCCTGCTTATGGGAGCCTTGATTTCTTCTAAGATTTTTGCCACAATTTTATTTTAATTCACAAATATAAGATTATTTAATTTTAAATTACAGCCGTTCAAAAGGCACAAAATACAGACTCTGTTTCGTCTGAAAACCGATTTTCTTAAATTCTTCGCCTGAGATATAAATGCCCTTTTCATCTACTGCAACTCCCTCTATCTGACCATATTTAAAGACCGAACCCAACTTGTATTTCGTATATTTTCCACTGAAAAAATTGCCGTTTTCATCTTCATCAAAAATCATCAAAAAGGCTTTTGCTATCTTATTATAGCCCACCAGATACAGTTTTTTATTAAAATAAAAAGCATCCGTTACTAAGAAATTGGTTTTGAATTCTTCCGTTTTTTCAATGCTCTGTTCTTCCTCTGTATCAGGATTTATCATATATTTTGATACTTTTAGCGAAGCCCATTCTTTGGAAAAAAGATAGATTTTCCCATCTTTGAAAATCATCGCTTCGGCATCAAAATCATGTTTGTCTTTTTTAAAGCTAAAATGAGGTTGATTTTGGTATTTAAAACTGATTTTCTGATGAGAATTATCCAAGATTCTATAAATCGCCAAATCCCTTCTTTTGCCTCCATTATTCCCGAAATCTCCTATATAAAGACTGTTTCCATCATTGGTCATGGCTTCCCAGTCTCTGTTTGGAAAATCAACTTTGATGGTAGAAATTATCTGTCCATTTTCAGGGTTTATTTCATAAATTTCATTGGGATTTCCACCATCATTAAAGCTGTACAACCTTCCATTCATCAGCGTTAATCCTGATGTTTCCCTCAAAGTATCATTTAAAACAGCAATTTTATAATTTTTCAAAGGCAGTCTTTTGGTTTTTTGAGCCAAAGAAAAAACCGATATGAGAATAAAAAACAAAAAATAAAATCTTCTAAAACGCATATACTAATATTAAATTTTTCATTAAAAGCACCATTCCAGCACTTTATACCAAATTCCCAAAGTGAAAAACCCGACAATAATGCTGATTCCGATAATCATATTGGTGAGTTTAGTATTGAGTTTAAACTGCTCAGCGATGACACTGGACATTACCAAAGTAGGCATCGCAGATTCAAAAACTGTGATTTTTACTAAACTTTCTTTCAGGCCTAAAACAAGTCCCAAAACCAAAATCAAAGCAGGGCCAATCAACAATTTATAAACCATCGACATGGAAATTTGGCTCATCAGTTTTTTCCAGCCGTTAAATTTCAACTGCAAACCTATCGAGAACAAAGCTAAAGGTGCCACCGTTCCAGACAGCTTATTAAAAAGCGGTTCGGCAGGAGAAAGGTCTATAAAAGATGATAAAACTAATGCTGTAACACATCCGATAAATGGCGGAAATGTAAAAAGTCTTTTTAGTAAGAATTTAGCGCTTATGGTGCTGTTATTTCCTCCCTTTAGAGCAGTGATGATGCCCAGCGTAGAAAGGGTAAGAAACATGGCTTGGTCACAGATAATCGCAATGCTCAAATATTCTTCTCCATAAAAAGCAGAAATCAGCGGAAAACCAATGAACGAGGTGTTACTATATCCACTTACCAGCTGCAAGGTGCTTGTAGAACGGTTGGAATAGTTTTTTAGTTTTGAATAATATTGCATAAGGAAATACGCTCCCAATGCCAGAACTACCATACTAGCCGCAGGATAGAGTATTTCCAGCGACCACTCTATTTTCGGAATATATTTAAAGGAAATAGAGGGTAGCGCGATGTAAAGTATCCAAGTATTGATTCCTTTGTGAGCTTCTGGGTGAATGGATTTAGTTGCCTTAAAGACCATTCCCGCCACAATGCACAATATGATTAAAATAAAATTATCCATTTTATTCTCTATTTGTAGTGCTTTTTCTACGCTTCGGCTATTTTATTGGCAAGCTGTCCGCAGGCGGCATCGATGTCTCCTCCTCTGCTTCGGCGGATCATCGTAGTGATTCCGTTCTTCTCTAACTGACGAACATAGTTTTCTGTGGCCTCAGGGTTGCTGCGGTCGTATTTTCCGTTGCCAATGGAATTATATTCTATCAAATTCACCTTTGTAGGCACTTTTTTACAGAATTTTATCAGGGCTTTTATGTCTTCATCTTTATCGTTTATGCCTTTCCAAATGCAGTATTCCAGAGTAATGATAGAGCCTGTTTTAGAATACCAGTATTGCAGGGCTTCTATGATGTCCGTCAGCGGGAAATTAGAAGAAAAAGGCATAATTTCATTTCGTTTTTCTTCAATCGCTGAATGTAGCGAAAGCGCTAGTTTTACCTTTAAATCTTCATCAGCCAGCATTTTTATCATCTTTGGAATTCCAGAAGTAGAAACGGTGATTCTCCTTGGAGACATGCCCAAACCATCGGGCTGAGTGATTTTTCTGATGGCTTCCACTACATTTTTGTAGTTCATCATAGGCTCGCCCATTCCCATGAATACAATATTAGAGAGAGGTCTATCAAAATAAAGTCTGCTCTGCTTGTCTATCAAAGCCACTTGATCTACTATCTCTGCCACCTCTAAGTTTCTCATTCTTTTGAGTTTGGCTGTCGCACAAAACTCACAGTTTAGAGAACATCCTACCTGTGAGGAAACGCAAGCTGTAGTTCGTGTTTCCGTAGGGATTAGAACACTTTCTACCAAAAGCCCGTCATGAAGTTTTACGCCATTTTTTATGGTTCCGTCTGAACTTCTTTGGAGTTTATCTACCGAGATGGGATTTATCGTATATTCCTCAGAAATTCTCTGGCGAAGTTCTTTGGAAAGGTTAGTCATTTCCTCAATAGAATGAAGATTTTTAGACCAAAGCCAGTCATAGACCTGTTTGGCACGAAATGGTTTTTCTCCCAAAGAAACAAAATATTCTTTGAGCTGGTCTAAACTGAGCGTTCTGATATCTTTCATT
>CAUQHD010000071.1:0-7707 GCA_963517805.1 uncultured Flavobacteriaceae bacterium
AAAAGGTTTAAAAAGAGAAAGAAAATGGACTGGTTCAGTGTGTATATGAACGCTCACACAGAGGTGTTTGACCCGCATACCAGCTATTTTTCACCGAAAGACAAAGAAGATTTTGATACCAGTTTTGCAGGAAAAGTTATCGGAATCGGTGCACAAATTCAGGAGAAAAAAGGAAATCTCTACATGGGACCTTTGGTAGTAGGAGCTCCCGCATGGAAATCCAAACAAATATCCGAAGGAGACAAAATCCTAAAAGTAAAATCTAAGCCCAAAGAGGAATATACCAATGTAGTAGGAATGCTGGTAGATGAGGCGGTAAGACTTATCCGAGGCGAAAAAGGAACAGAAGTAATCCTTGTCCTGCAGAAAAAAGATGGAAGCATAAAAGAAGTGAAACTCATCCGCGAGGAAGTCTCCATAGAAGACACTTTTGCGAGAAGTGTCATCGTAAATTCACCAAAGGGCGAAAAATATGGATATATCTTCCTACCAAGTTTCAATGCTGATTTTGATGACCCTGCCGGCGGCAGAAAAGCTTCCGATGATGTAAAAGCAGAAATAAAAAAACTAAAAGCCCAGAATATAAAAGGAATCATCTTAGATGTCCGAAGCAACGGCGGAGGCTCGCTTACAGAAGTAGTTGATATCATGGGACTTTTCGTGAAAGCAGGTCCTGTGGTTCAGGCTAAAGACAGCTACGGAAGAATACAAGTTTTGAAAAGCAGAAGCAATACCCCTATTTGGGACGGCCCTTTGGTAATTATGCAGAGTGAGCTTTCAGCTTCGGCATCGGAGATTTTAGCCGGAGCCATGAAAGACTACGGAAGAGCTGTTGTGGTAGGTTCGCCTCATTCCTATGGAAAAGGGACAGTGCAGAATTTTATAGACATCAATCGTTTTATCAACACCAGCGAAGACCTTGGTTCTTTGAAAATAACAATTCAGAAATTTTATAGAATCAATGGAAAATCTACCCAGCTGAAAGGAGTAGATGCAGACATCCCTATGAATGATTTCTTCTCTTACTCAGAAATTGGTGAAAAATATAGAGATTATGCCCTGCCTTGGGACCAGATTTCTTCTGCAAAATATGAGCCCGTTGGTTCTTTGAATATCAAATCTCTATTAGAAAACAGCCAAAAAAGATTAGCTAAAAACAGCAATTATCAATTGTTACAAGAATCTGCAAAATGGAGAGAAAGTTTGGACAAGCAGGAGAAAATCACTCTGAACCAGGCTAAATTCAACCAACTGATGAAGACAAGAAAAGAGCAGATTAAAAAATTCAAGGTTCTTTCTAAATACGATAACAAGCTGATTTTCACCCTGCACGCTGATGAAGCAGCAAGAACGAAAAAAGATGAAGTTTTTGCGAAAAAGAGTGAAAATTGGATAAAAAACTTGAAACGAGACTTTTATCTGCAAGAAACGATGAACATTATCTCAGAAATAAAATAAATAATTATGAGTTTAAAAGAATTTTTAGAATATCCTATACTTTCTGTCCATACCTATACGCTGCACATGTATCAGGTAATAGAAGTTGCTGTGGTAATCTGTGTCTCATACATTGTGGAGAAAATTTCTAAAAGGTTTTTTTATAGGCATTCATCACAGGCGGACAAAGGAACCAAATATGCTTTTCATAAGATTGTATATTATGGAATCATCATTGTCACTTTCCTAATCATCATGCAGATTTTAGGAGTGAATATTTCGCCTATTTTAGTGGGTTCTAGTGCAGTATTGGTAGGGATAGGTCTTGGACTTCAAAACTTGTTTTTAGATTTCATCTCGGGGGTTATTATTTTATTAGACAAAAGTGTCCGTGTGGGAGATGTCCTTGATATGAACGGCGTAATGGGCAGAGTGGAGCAAATAAGCATGAGAACCACCAAAATCCTCACTACAGACCGAAAGACCATTGTTTTTCCTAATTCATACCTTACCAAGGACAAGCTCTCTAATTACTCTTACAATGAGTATCCTAATGCTTTTTATATAGAGGTTGGGGTGGATTACAGCACGGACATAAAAACAGCTGAAAACCTCCTTGTAGAAGCAGCAAGAGAAAACCCAGATATTTCCAAAGAACGGGAACCCTACATCAGGCTGAATGATTTTGCGGATTCTTCTCTCAATCTTAGACTTTATTTTTTTTCTGATGACCCTTTTCATATTTCCCAAACAAAAAGTGAAATAAGAAAGTCTATTTTAGAGAAATTCAGGGCAAATAATATCATCATTCCATATCCTACCTACGATATTCATTCCAAATAAACAAAACGGGAAGAAACTTTTTCTTCCCGTTTTGTTTTTCTATTCTACCCAATTTGCCAACTCATCTGTATCCGTTCCGTTTGCCAGCGAATACTCATCTATCATTATTTCGCTATTGAATTGATTTTTATCTATTTTCACCCTCAATTCTCTATACATGCCTGTTTTATTATACCATTGTTTTATAATCCAATCTCCTTTTCTCTCATAGGTAATATATTCTTTTTCAGGACAATAACAATCAATCGTTAATTTCCCCTTCTCTATAAATCCTTCTTTTACAACAACTTTCGGCAATGCTTTTCCTTTATCATCATATGGAGTAATTTCCGCCGAGAAAGCTCCAAACTCATTGGGATGAGTTACATAAACGAATTTTAAAATATCTTCATTAAAAATCTTCACTTCATAAGCATCTTTATTCTCAAGGTATTTCTTTTCAGATGAAATTTTCCCTTTTTTAAAGGTTTTTTCGTTCAACAGCCTTCCTTCTTTATAATTTTGCTCCGAAACAGCATCCCTCATCATCCCATTATAAGGAGCTCCATCTCTATAAACCAATTTGGCAAATTCTTCACCGTTTTTCTTAGAAATCACTTCTGTAACATCTTGTCCGGTTTCATCATAGAAAGTTTCGGTAACATAATCTCCATAAATCTGCTCTATTTTCACAAACTTTCCCTTACTATATGTAGTAATAATGGTTTCCGAATCATAGGCTCCCATAGGAAATACCACTTGTTTCCCATCATAAGGGATTAGTTCTGTTCCTTCCTGTTTATAAGTAAGCTCAGCTATTTTCTTTCCATTTGCATCATAAGTTTTCTCCCAAGCATTTTTTCCGCTTCTTTTAAACTCTTGTTTCAGCGTTCCATTGTCATGATAAATCTTATTTTCTATCACCTGTCCTTTCTGATATTTAGCTACGCTTGCCACCCTCATCGGCTGATAGGAATACTCCACGGAAACACCATTCATATCATCATATCCTTTGTAGGAGCCCAAGTATTTTCCTCCCTCTCCATAGTATTTGGTTTCTTGTTCTTCGTAGCCTTTTTTATAGATAATTTCATAGCGGATGTCCTGCGGAGACTTATCATAATATATTGTTTTTGTCGGTTCCGAATTTTGAAATGTTGATATCATATTATTAACATTCCCATCCTCTATGTAAGAATAGTAAGTGCCGCTGTAATTATTCCTTCCATCATAAACTATATCTTGCAGAAGTTTTCCATTTGCATTGTATAACTTACTCTCACCGAGTAAATTACCATTTTTAAAATTTGAAACCATATCCACCTTTCCATCTGGTAAATACCAAGTTACTTTTCCCTCAAAAACCTCTTGATTAGGCGTGTCATCCACTGCCGTTCCCTCCATCTGCAAAACTCCATTAATGTAATAATCCTTTATCAAATATAATTCTCCCTGCTTTGCAACTTCTCGGTAATAGGAAGCTTCTTTTTTGTTTTTAATTTCATTCCATTCGCTGTCAAAATAGATGATTTTTTGAGCGTGGAAACATTGTGATACAACCAATGCCGCTACTACAAAGAAAGTTCTCATTTTTCTATTTTTTATTGTTAATTAGCCAAATATAGCAAATTAAACATAATTTTTTTCTATTTTTGCCAAAAATAATTTAAGTATGAAAAAAATATTTGCAGCGTTATTTTTAACGATTACAACAGCGGTTTTCGCACAGCAGTCTTTTACAGGAGTTGGCGACCAAAGAGCTTATGTAGGAGCTAATTTTCAGGACAAAGGAACGGGTATCTCTGCCGGATATGACTATGGCGTCGGGGAAAGTATATCCATCGGTGGGCAGGTAGGGCTTATTCTGAGTGCTAGTAAAATAGATGGTTCTAAGGCTCAGTTCAAGGACAGAATAGACTTAAAAGTAAGATTTAATGCCAATTTAGGAAGAGTATTCAATTTTCCTGAACAAATTGACTTCTACCCAGGGCTCAATCTAAGCCTGAAAAACCTGGGAATGCATGCCGGAGTAAGATACTTTTTCCAGAAAGGATTTGGATTGTATTCCGAAATCAATTTCCCGATTGCAAGATACAAAAGCAGTCCAAAAAATTTTGATTATCTGAACAACCAATTCGCTTTCCAGATAGGAGCTGCTTTTGATTTGAACTAATCATTTCATTTTAATAATCAGGTCTTCCATTTGCGAAGACCTTTTTTATAATGCTGTATTTCAAACCTTTAAAACTCTCTAAAAGTGAATTACTTATATTCTTGTCCAGCCTTTGTTTTTATGGACTGGCTGCCTTTTGGATGACTTATAATACCCAGCTGGCTCTGCATCCTAAGTATATTCACGACTTGTATCTTGGGTTTGACAATGCATTCCAAAACACAAGCGCCGTAAGGCATCCGCTACTGAAAACATTTTGTATTTTTCTCCAAAAAATCACCGTTTTCGTTTCAAAACCAGAATATTTATTGAATGTAATCTGCTGTTTTTCACTAGCATTGCAGAATTTATTTATTTTCAAATACCTTACAAAAATCACCAAACTCCCTCTCTATCAATCGGTTCTGATTATACTTTTTTACTCTGGTTTCAACTCCAATTTTATTCTGAGTTTCACCTTTGAAAGTTATGTTTTCAGCACAATGCTGCTTCCTATATTCTTTTATTTCAATGCTTTATATCAAGACAAAAAGAACATTTCTGTTTATCTATTTTCGTTTTTAATTGGCGGAATCACCATTACCAACGGACTGAAAGTCCTCGTAGTTTCCTTTTACAAAAAACCGAAAATTTTATTAAGAAACTTATTCATTTTAAACATTTTAGCGGGATTTATTTTTTTAATATTCAAAGATTTTATCCAAAATTCTATTCTGCACAGCATGCAGTTCCTAAAATCAGGAACAAGCTATTTATCAGACATATACTACTTATTTTTGGGCGGTTCTGTGGTTTTTCCAAAACTGGAAATAGAAAATCTGATTTACGAAAACTCTGACAGCATAAACACGATAACAGGAAAATATCCCGATTTTTTATCCCTAAAAACGCTCATCATTGCCAATGTATTGTTTCTGCTTATTTTAGCTGTCAAAAAGAACTTTAAAAATACTTTTCTGCAAGTTTTGCTTATTTCTTTCAGTGTTGATGTGATTATTCACTGCGTATTCCGTTTGGGACTGAATGAAGCCCATATCTTCGGCGGAAATTTCATTTTTATCTATCCTCTTATTTTAGGCTATTTACTGAAAAACAACACCAATAAAGCACTGACAATCAATATTATTATTCTTACCTTCCTTATCTATTTTGTTAATTTAAAGGACTGGCTCTTTATTCTAGAATTCGGAAAAACATTTTATCCAAAATAAAAGCCCTACTCCGCAGAGTAAGGCTTTTGCTTATTTTATCAATCCTCCATCGTCTTCTTTCTTGTCACTGCTCAGCATATTAGGATTTTCTTTGGCTAATTTATTCCTTGTAGGGATTTTATAATTTACAGAAATCCCAAATGCACGAGTATCATTTTTACCTCTCATCAACACATTGGGCGTCTGATAGATAGAGCGTACAGCCCATTTATTCGTATTAAGCACATCATTCACATACAATGAAACACTCAGCCTGTTGTTCATGAATTTTTTGGATAGAGAGATGTCCAATGAGTTGTTCATCGGTTCATCAATCTGTAAATAGAAATACCCAGATTTTGCTGGAATTAAGCTGTAAGCTGCGTTCAGTTTTATCCCTTTTGGTAATATAATTTGCGCCGTTGCATTTAAAAATAAAAGCCCGTTAGGGTTGATGTTCGGAAGTCTCTGCAGCTGATAATTCGCAAAGAAATACAAGAAGCTGACTTTATCAGGATTGACAGTACTTATTGTTTTCTTGATTTCCTTGATTGACTTTGTGAAAATCATAAGAGGAATTGGGAATCCTATATTAAAATTATGTATTCTCGCGGAAGAAATATTTTCATTAAGCGAGGAAACCTGATCTCCACTGCGGCTTATTTTCTGTATCAAATTATTATCCACCAAGTTCAGATTATATCCTAAAAATACATAATCAAACGCAGAAATTCTCGCTTCTATATTGTCATAAATCGTTGGCTGCAAATTCGCATTCCCCGTTGTTTGAATGTTACCATTTCCATAAGTGCTGTTATTCGGGTTCAAAAGAGAAATACTCGGCAGACTGATTTTTTTATTATAATTAACCGAAAAATTCACTCCTCTCGTGATGTTATACTGCACGCTGGCATTTGGGAAAAGGCGGTATTGCTTGAATTTATGCAAATCATCGTACTGATGCGTGCTGCTATTGTATGTAGTTCCGCTGATGTCATAATCTTCGGCACGAGTTCCGAGGATAAAATCCAGCTTCCCTATCGTAGTCTGTAATTCTACATAAGAAGACGCGGTCTGTCTCTGGTAATCCAAATTGGTAATTCCTCTGCTTTCGGTAGTAAAATATAGTCTTTCGTAAAGCCCTCCAACGCTGATTTTACCTTTGTCAAAGATATTGAGCGGCTGGGAAAAATCTACTCTAAATTCGGCCGTTCTCGCATCCGAGCTGTTATCCAAAACAAACCGATTGGTAGGGATTTGATTTAAAAACAAATTTTTCTGTTCAAAATCATTGTCTCTTTTAGTATAAGTGAATTTAAAATCCAGTTTTCTATCCGAACCGCTAAATCTTTTTTGGTAAGTTGCCGAAGCCTCATGTCTCAGCCCCAAACTTTTGGTTTCGTCTTCTCTGGTGTAGCTCAGTCCGCTGTAAATACCGTTACTCTGCACAGCAACATCATTATTGCTGTAATTCAGGTTGTAATTTAATAGCAATCTATCATTTTGGCTAAAATCAAAAGTCAAAGCCGCTTTTGCAAAATAGCCTCTATTTCTTTCATCATTAAATATTTTAGAAATATTATCTACTTCGCTGTTTCTCATATATTCACGGTAGTTCTGCCCTAAATTCAGCTGCCAGCCGAACCATCTGTTTTTGGAATTGAGCAAAATAGAGTTGTTCGTTCTGCTTCGGTATTTGTCATAATTACTAAATGAATAATTCCCAGAATAAGTCGCAGTAAGGTAGCTTCTCGCTGATTTTGAAGTGATTATATTCAGAATCGCTCCGCCAGAAGTCGCTGGATATTCCGCTCCTGGGCTGGTTACCACTTCTATCCTGTCTATGGCATTTGCGGGCATTCCTTCTAGAAAGGCGTTCAGCTCATTGCTGGTAATGTTCAGCGGCTGCCCATCCATATAGACACTCAGCGCTTTCCCCTGATACGCCATCCCTGTAAGGTCTGAAACGATAAGCCCCGGCAGTTTTTTGATTCCTTCCAGTGCCGTTCCTGTGTTGAGATTCGGCTGTTCAGAAAAATCAAATATCGTGCGGTCAGCCTTCTGCTCCACCGCTTTTTTGGTTTT
>CAUQHD010000072.1:0-7692 GCA_963517805.1 uncultured Flavobacteriaceae bacterium
AGGAATATTTTAGAAATAGATATCAATAGAGATTTTCTAAAAGAGTCCAGCATAGAGATGAAAATTTTGAAAAAACAGGCTTTCTCTAAAAAATATGATTATGCCCTAAACCTGCACGAACAGAGGACTATTTTTAGTACTGATTTTGAGAATCCTGCTACGCTTTCTTTTCTTTCGCCATCAGAGGATGTTGATAGGAATTTGACAGAAAATAGAAAGAAAAGTATGGCTGTGATTGCTGAGATTTATCAACAATTAAAACCTGAAATTCCTAATAATATAGGGCGTTACACGGATACTTTTTACCCTACATCTTCGGGAGATAATTTTATGAAAACAGGAATTCCTGTGGTTTTATTTGAGGGTGGGCATTTTATTGATGATTATAAAAGAGAAAAAACGAGAGAATTTTACACGAAAGCTTTGTTTTTTGCGTTACAGGCGATAGGGAATTTGAAGGGAGAGGTTTTTGGCTATGAAAGATATTTTGAAATTCCAGAAAATAAAGAGTCTCATTATGATATTATATACAGAAATGTGAGTTTAAATACTGATTTTGAATGTGTTTTGGATATTGCAGTCCAGTATAAAGAAATTAAGACCGAGGCGAGTGAAGATATAGAATTTGTCCCTTATGTAGCGGAAGTAGGAGATATTGGGAAAAAGAAAGGCTGGAAAGAGATAGACTGTACGGGCAAAAAATTTGTTTGTGATAAAAAATATCCTAAAATAGATGCTCCTGTGGAGTTTCAGATTATTTAAATTCCATAGGTATTTTGCAGACAGGGATGGGTTTTATCTTGTGCTGTACGGCTTTATTTAGTCTATCATAAATTTCAAAAACTTTTTTTTGTCTCCCTGTAAAATCATCTGCGCGGTGGGTGTCATAGACAGACATTGCCCATTCCAATTCTGGGTAAGTCGCTCCAATCTGCTGCTCATCAGTTCGTTCTGTCTCCCAAAGCCCATCGGTAGGCGCTGCCTGCTGGATACTCTCTACAATATTTAATTCCTTTGCTAAAGAATAAACTTCAGTTTTCGTTAAATCCCCAATAGGAGAGAGGTCTACGCCGCCATCGCCGTATTTTGTAAAAAAACCTATTCCAAAATCCTCAATCTTGTTGCCCGTTCCTGTTACTAATAAATTATAAATTTGCCCGAAATAATACAAAGTAACCATTCTAAGCCTCGAACGAGAGTTCGCCAAGGCCAAATCCTCATTATTAAAGAATTGATTATCAGCATTTACGCTTTTTCTGAAAATATCAAAAGTCGGCGTAAGGTCTATATCCAAATTTTCTACATTTGAAAAGTGTTTTTTCAGGAATGAAATATGCTCTTTTGCGCGGTTTATCTGCATTTCCTGCTGGTGGATAGGCATTTCTACGACCAAGGTTTTCAGCCCTGTTTTAGCACAAAGAGTGGAAACCACTGCTGAATCTATTCCCCCCGAAATTCCTATGACAAAGCCGCTCATTCCTGCTTTTTCAGCATAATTTTTCAACCAATTTGTTATATATTCAATCACTTTTTGTGTCTGCATCGCGTAATATTTTTTATTTTTGTCAATTAAATCAAAAGTAAAAATAAATTTTTAAAATGAAAAATATTATTGATTTTAAAATCTCCGGATTGGCCATTTTACTTGGGCTTACATTATTTTCTTGTAAAAAAGAACCTGAAGAACTCTGGAAGAAAGAAATAAAAAACACTGAAAATGTGGAACTTATAGATATTTCTGGTGATTTTTTTAATCCAAATGTTAAAATCGAAGAGTTTAAGGCAAAATATCCTTGGTTTCAAGGAGGAATACCTGATGCAGATTATGTTTTAAGGAGAAAAGACACTGCTGAAATCAGAATTTACCAAGAAGCTATAAAAAATATTGATAAAACAAAACTTAAAAATGATTTATCGGAAATGTTTTCAAGAGTGAAAAGCTATTTTCCTAAATTTCAGACACCTAAAGTTTATCTTTATTCATCAAGCCTTCAGGGAATTACAGATTCGCCTATATTTTTTAGAACAGCAGAAAAAATGCTTTTCATAGATATTTCGGCATTTATGGGCGAAAAAAATAAGAATTATAACGGAATTGTGGATAATTACCTGCGAAAATCAATGAATCCGGAAAATATACTTCCTAAAACAGCAGAAATTGTAGCCGAAACCTTTATGATGGCGGATAATAAGGAGCATAAGTTTATCGATCAACTGGTGTTTTTCGGAAAAATCAAAACTTTGCAAAATGCTTTCCTTCCGAATGTTCCAGATTATTTAAAAATGAATTATACCAAAGAACAAATGCAGTGGAGCGAAGCGAATGAAGCAAATATCTGGAATTATTTTGTGGAAAATGACTTGATTTTCAGTGATGACAGCCGTTTGTATGACCGTTTTATTGCGATTGGTCCATTTTCAAAATTCTATACCGAAGTAGATCAAGAGTCTTCTCCGCAGGCAGGAATTTTCATTGGCTGGGAAATTTGTAAGGCTTTTTATACTCAAAAACCGGATACTAAATTGGCCGATTTTCTGAGAATGAACTCTACAGAGATATTCAATGCAAGTAATTATAAACCAAACAATTAATGGAAAAACTCTTAGAAACCTTGAAATCTGGCGGCATAATTCTCTATCCTACGGACACCATTTGGGGAATAGGCTGCGATGCCACTGATGATGAGGCTGTTATGAAAATATTCAAGTTAAAAAACAGAGACCAAAATAAACCTCTCATCATCTTGGTAGAAAGCGAAAAAAGGCTTCAAGATTTAGTAGAAGTCCCTGCTATTGCTTGGGATATAATGGATTTGAGTGAAAAACCGATAACAATAGTTTATGATGCTCCTAAAGGTATTTCTAAAAATCTTCTAGCAGAAGATGGCAGTATAGGCATTAGGCTTGTAAAAGATGAATTTTGTAAAAGATTGATTTCTAAGCTAAACAAACCCATAGTTTCTACTTCTGCGAATTTTAGTGGAGAAAAAAGCCCAAAATCTTTTGCCGATATTTCCCAGAAATTAATAAACGAGGTAGATGCAGTAGCAGAAGACCAAAAAAACAGAGTTTCTAAATGGGAGGCTTCTTCTATCATCCGTGTTTGGAATGATGGAAGAATAAAAGTGATTAGGGAATAAAAGGGGAAATGCATATAAAAATATGGCTAAATATCTCTAAAAGAATATCTTTTTGGGGAATTTTATTTACAATCCGATCTTTCAACTCTACCTTTTTTGTAAAAAAACATATCATTAGGGAAGTATTTATTGTTTTCAAAAGGTGAAATATCTACGGATAAAATATCAGCAATAGCCGCACTTTCAAAACTCCAATAGCCGTAGTATATATTATTATCACTCTTATGACGGTCATAAAAACTAAAACCTTTGTGCCTTTGATAAAATTCTTTATTTAAGAATCGTTCAATCAGAGCAGAAGAGCGTTCTTTTCCATATTCATCATCTGTTTCTTTGACAGCATGGCGAAGAGACTCATACGCCCACGGCATATCCATTATCATTTTATAACTTTCCTCTGTTATAGGTGATCGTTCGGATATTTTGGCTTTAATAATGGTTTCATAGAGCAGGTCTTTTACAGAAAATCGGTCTAATATTTCTAAAAGCAGTATATATTTCTGTTTTTCAACATCTAATAAATATCCCAGCGAAAGCATCCAAAGCATCAAATCATAGTCTGAACCAAAATAATGATTGTATTTAGTATCTTTTAAATAAGCACGATTGTCCAATACCATCCAGCTCTAGTGCATATATTCTAAAGCATCGTAATAATCTGTATACAAATCTTCTATAGGGTAACCTGCGGAATATTTAGCAATAAGAGATGTCAGACAATCTCCTGCCATACTATTAAGTACAACATACTTTCTATCTATAGCAACCCTATTATTTTTCAATGCATTAAGATAAAAAGATATATTTTCCTTTTTTTGTGTTATTATACTTTCGAAATATTCTTTATTTTTTATTTTATCTCTTCCCATTTTATATTCAAATAATATTAAAAATATAAGAAACAAAGATACTGCATATTTCTTCATTACTATGAAAAAGTAATACAAGATTGAATAGGAAAAAAGCAAGAATATCGCTTTGTGAAAACTTTTAGGATTTGAAATAAAAAAGACTTTTGAAAATTTCAAAAGTCCTTGTAATTTAGTTTTTAATACTTGCGGAGAGAGAGGGATTCGAACCCCCGGACCTGTTACAGTCAACGGTTTTCAAGACCGCCGCATTCGACCGCTCTGCCATCTCTCCAAAATAAGGAAAAACCTTACTCATATTTTAGTAGCGGGGACACGACTCGAACGTGCGACCTTCGGGTTATGAGCCCGACGAGCTACCTACTGCTCCACCCCGCGATTTTGTTTTGCAAAGGTATGATTTTTTTTAGAATTGGCAAATATTTTTGCAAAAAAATTCAATAAATTTACAAGTTAAATCTTTATATTGTTTATTCTTAGAGAATTAAGTATCACAGAAACTGAGCTGAAACTCATCGCTGCAGCTGCAATCATCGGCGAAAGTAATATCCCGAAGAAAGGGTAGAGGATACCTGCAGCAATAGGCACTCCCAAAGCATTATAAATAAAAGCAAAAAACAGATTTTCACGGATATTTCTCATCATTTTTTCACTTAAAATTTTCGCTTTTACAATACCATGGATATCGCCCTTTAATAGAGATATTTCGGAACTTTCGATAGCGATGTCTGTTCCTGTTCCCATTGCGATACCTATATCTGCCTGTGCAAGGGCAGGAGCATCGTTTATTCCATCGCCGGTCATTGCTACAATTTTGCCCTGCTTTTGTAATTCTTTGATTTTGTTTATTTTATCCTGCGGAAGACAATTAGACTGAAAGTTTTTAATTCCTAATTCTTGAGCCACTATTTTAGCCGTATTTTCATTATCTCCTGTAAGCATAATGACTTCTATGCCTTTTTTCTGTAAAATATCGATTGATTGTTTTGCATTTGTCTTAATTTTATCTGCAAAACATACAAAACCTATAACATGCTTATTTTCAGCTAAAAAAGAAATCGTAAAGGCTTTGTTTTTCAGCTTATCAAGTTCTTGGAGGATTTCTTCAGAAAAAGAAATATTCTGCTGTATCAAAGAATTTTTAGTCCCTAAAAAATATTCCTTACCATTGATTATTCCAGAAATCCCTTTTCCTACTAAATTTTGAAAATTATCTACTTGAATAGGTTTTATGTTTAATTCTTCAGCCTTGTCTAAAACTGCTTTGGACAGAGGATGTTCACTGTTTTGGTTCAATGAATAGGCTAATGTGAGGATTTCGTTTATATTTCTGCCATCAATGCCGAAAATATATTCCAAAGAAGGCTTCCCTTGAGTAAGTGTTCCTGTTTTATCGGTGATTAGAACATCCATTTTCTCCATTTTTTCGAGGGCTTCGGCGTTTTTTATTAAAATTCCGTTTCGTGCCCCTTTGCCTATTCCTACCATTACAGACATGGGGGTTGCCAGCCCCAAAGCGCATGGACAGGCGATTACTAAAACAGCCAAAGCATTTACAAAGGCATTGAACAACTTCGGTTCATGCCCTAAAAACCACCAAACCACGAATGTTATCACAGAAATGAAAATTACCGCAGGAACAAATATTTTAGCAACATTATCCGTAAGTTTTTGGATAGGCGGTTTGCTTCTGCTAGCTTCATTTACCATGCTAATAATTTGAGATAGGAGAGTGGCACTGCCTACTTTCTGAGATTCCATCAAAAAGGTTGAATTTCCATTAATCGTTCCAGAAATTATGTGGCTGCCTATGCTTTTTTCAACAGGGATAGGTTCACCTGTAATCATGCTTTCATCCACAGAAGAAGAACCTTCGATGATGATGCCATCTACAGGAATTTTCTCTCCGGGTTTTACTCGCAAAATATCCCCAACTTTTACTTCGCTTAAACTAACCGTTTTTTCTGCTCCATCTACTATTATATGGGCTTCGGAAGGGGAGAGGTTCATCAGTTTTCGGATAGCGTCTCCCGTTTTTTTGTGAGCTTTAGCTTCTAATAATTGTCCCAATAAAACTAATGTAATGATGACACACACACTTTCAAAATAAATCGGAAAACTATGTTTATGTTCCATCGGATGCGGAACAAATTGAGGAAAAAGTAGTGAAATCCAGCTCAGTAGCAATGCAGCTCCAGCTCCTAAACCAATGAGACTGAACATATTAAGATTCCAAGTCTTGAACGAAATATATGCTTTTTTAAAGAAAACAAAACCAGCATAAATTACTGGAATAGAAAGAGTTCCCTGCAGCCAAAACTGAGTTTTTACAGGAATTTTTTCCAAAGAAATTCCCATCATATCGCCCATAGCCAATATAAAAACAGGGATTGTAAAAACCAACGAAAGATAAAATTTTCTTCGTAAATCCAAATAAGAAGAGTTATCTTCTTCATTACCAGAGGTTATCTGAACTAAATCCATTCCGCAAACAGGACAGCCCACATTTTTGGGATAGGTTTTGTCTCCTTCACAAAACATAGGGCAGTAAAATTCCCCGATTTTATCAGGTTTGGCTAAGTGTTTGTGTTGGTCAATCTTTTGATTTTTATGGTTTTCCTGTTCTTCAATCGGCACCAAAAACATGTTGCACACTGGGCATCTGCCAGGTTTGAAATAAAGTTTTTCGCCCTCACATTTCATCGGACAGAAATAGACACTGCTTGGAGAAATTTTATCCTCAGGTTTTACTATATTTTTATTCGGATTTTCAGGGTCTTCCAAAAAATAATGTCCGATTTGTTTTAGTTCTTCGTTTAAAAAATCTATATCTATTTCTTTTTCAGAGGAAATAGTCACTTTAGAAGCTGCTAAATCTACATCAGCAGAAATGTGAGGCAAAGAGTTTAGTTTCTCTGTTATTTTTTTCTGACAACCAGAGCAACTCATGCCAATTACATTATATATTTTTATATTCATTTTAGTTTGATTTAACATAATATAAATTATAGGAATAAATTTAATTAAAAGTAACTAGCAAATATATACTTTTTTTTATAAAAACAATTCTAATTTTCTAAAATGATGAATTTAATATCGTAAAAAAATATTATAAATACTTGGTTAACAAAAACTTATAAATAATAAAATTTTTCTTAAGAACTTTAAAAACAAAGAAATTTTGCTAAAATAGTTTTTATAAGAATATAAATTCTTAACTTTGTATTCGTACTTTTTAAACGAAAAAATATGCCAAATACTATAATCATAGGTTCAGGATCTTATATTCCAGAGAGAGTTATTGATGGAAATTATTTTTTAGATGCTGTTTTCTATGATGAAAATGGAAAAATTATAGACAAACCTAATGAAGAAATTGTCAAAAAATTTGTAGAAATCACTGAAATTGAGCGCCGTAGGTATGTGAATGATGATGAAAACAATTCTGATATTGCGACAAAAGCTTCTGAAATAGCTATCCAAGATGCTGGAATAGACCGCGAAACCCTAGATTATATTATCTGTGCGAGTAATTTCGGAGAAATCAATGTAGATGGAATAAGTAGTTTTATGCCTTCTATGTCTGCAAGAATAAAGCATAAACTTGGCATAAAGAGCAGAAAATGTGTAAATTATGATATGATTTTTGGTTGTCCTGGCTGGGTAGAATCTATGATTTTGGC
>CAUQHD010000073.1:0-7561 GCA_963517805.1 uncultured Flavobacteriaceae bacterium
CTCTCATACTAAGGTACTGCAAAAGAATACGAATATTCATATTTCTTTAATAGCCGTAGATGAGGCGCACCGCAACTCCGAATGGGGGCAGGATTTCAGGCCGAGCTACCAGCGGATAGGCGAGTTTAGAAAATTGTTCGGTGATGTGCCGTGTTTAGCCCTTACGGCTACCGCAACTCCGAAAGTAATCGCCGATATAGAAACAAAACTAGCACTAAAATCTCCGCAGATTTTTCAGAAAAGTTATAAAAGAGATAATCTGAAGATATTCCATGAAGAAATTTCGGATAAATACCAACGGATTTTGGATTTTATGAAAAATAATTCGGCTTCGGGGATTATTTATGTAAGAACGCGGAAAGAAGCAGAAGAACTTACCGCATTTCTAAAACAGAAAGGAATAGAAAATGTGGATTTCTATCATGCTGGGCTTTCCCTGAAAGACAAAAACCAAAGCCAGAAAAAATGGCAGCAGAGCGACAGCCACACGCTGGTTTCCACTAATGCTTTCGGGATGGGAATAGACAAGGAAAATGTCCGTTTTGTTATTCATTTTTCGCCGTCTGTTTCTCTGGAAAATTATTATCAAGAAATCGGGCGGGCAGGAAGAGACGGACACGAAAGCTATGCTCTTCTGCTTTGGAATGAGCAGGAATTTAGTGATATAGACGATGTTTTCCGAAACCAAATACCAAACAAAATCGAGTTTCTATCCATTCTCTCTTTTCTTTATTCAATTTTTCAGATTGCGGAAGGAGAGGCTTCGGAGAAGATATTTAAAATAAACATTCAGAAAATAAGAGACTTTACAAAAACATCCTTTGCCAAGATAAAGAATGTGCTGAATTTCCTGCATAATCAGGAACTTGTATTTTGGAATAATTACAAAGATTTATCTACTCTGGAACTGAAAATTTCTGCTGAAGATTTGGAGCTTTTACCTCCAAAAGAGGCTTATTTTGTAGAGTTTTTATTGAGAAACATATCAGGAATCGCTACGCATAAAGTTGCTTTCAGCGAGGAAATACTCAGCCGAAAACTGGGCATAAGCGTGCAGGAAATCCAAGACAGAATACAATATCTGGAAGAAAAAGAGCTGGTAGAATATGTGGATGGCAGTGTAGACAGCATAAAATTCCTCAAACCTAGAAATACCCGCGAGTTTCAGGGAAAATACTGGAACGAATTTCAGCAAATCCAGCGCAATAAACTCCAAAAATGGGAAGAAATGAAGTATTTCATCCGTGAGACAGATTACTGCAAGATGAAGATGATTTTAACTTACTTCGGAGAAAAAAATGCACAAAACTGCCATAAATGCTATGTCTGTCAGCCGTTGAACAGCACGCAGAATTTATCCGTCCAAATCCTGAATGTATTGAATGAAAAACCCATGACCTTCGATGAGGTGCGGGCGAAACTAAATCTCTCTGCAAAGGAAGAGATTTTCGAGACTTTGGTTTCACTTCTGAATGAACATAAAATAAAAATGTTGGATTACAAAACATACACTACTAATGAACAATAGATTACGAATCGTTTTTTTTGGTACGCCAGAGTTTGCAAAGGCATCTCTGGAAGCCGTATTTCACTCTCGGCATGAAGTAGCTGCCGTAGTAACCGTAGCAGATAAAGCCAGCGGGCGAGGACAGAAAATAACCCAGTCGCCGGTAAAAATCTTCGCGGAAGAACATCACCTGCCGGTTTTTCAGCCGGAGAAACTTCGCGATGAGGCATTTTTACAAGAAATTGAAAACATCGGTGCGGATATTTTCGTTGTCGTTGCCTTTCGGATGATGCCGAAGGTTTTGTTTTCAATGCCGAAACTTGGGACTTTTAACCTTCACGCCTCGCTTCTTCCCGATTACAGAGGTGCGGCACCCATCAACTATGCAGTGATAAACGGCGAAACCCAAACGGGCGTAACCACTTTCTTCATCAATGAAAAAATAGACGAAGGCAATATACTTCTCCAAAGAAATGCAGAAATCCTGCCCGAAGATAATGCCGGCACACTGCATGACAGGCTCATGAGCATAGGGGCAAAGTTAGTCGTAGAAACTTTGGATAAAATAGCCGATGGACAAATAAAAGAAACTCCGCAGCCTTTCGTAAAAGAGCCAAAGACAGCATACAAAATTTTCAAGGAAGATACGCGGATTGACTGGAATAGAAACGCAAAGGAAATTCATGACTTTATCAGAGGGATGTCTCCCTATCCTGCCGCATTTACTTCCCTTAGAATAAACGGCGAAGAAAAGGTTTTGAAAATCTTTAAAGGAACATACCAAACCGAAGAAACGCCGGAGAAAGCTGCCGGAGAAATAGAAATTTCTAAAAACTCTTTCCGGATTTTCTGTAAAAACGGAGTCTATCTTCCCGAAGAACTCCAGCTGGAAGGCAAAAAACGAATGAATCTGAAAGACTTTCTCAATGGATTTCACTCCTTTGAGGGAATAGAAATAGAAAACAGCAGAGCTTAGATAGAGTTCTGCTGTTTTTAGTTTAATCCCGAGTGTCTTTTATTTAAAAATCATCATTTTGTAAAGACTTCAGTCTGCGTTTTTTTAGTCTTCGTATTGTTCCAAAAAATACGCAAAAGAAAATCCTTCCGTTTCGTCTTCGGCGTCTTCCAGCGTGGTAAGCAGGTCTTCGAAATGCTCCAGCTGCTCTACATTCATATTCACAAATTCTATGCGCAGCGGCATTTCCAAATCACCCGTGATGGTGTCATACAGCGCATCCAGGTTATTCCCGAAATGCTCCGGAAGGCTCAGTTTCTCTCTGAGCTGGGCAAAGAAATCTTCCTCGTCACCGATTTCCGAAAAGTCTATGTATATTGTCTTCATATCGTTTTTTTATTATTTTTTCTCAAAAGTTTTATAATGGTCTTTGGTAAGCCACACCTCGCCGTTTTTGGTAAAGACTACGCGGTCGGTATTTCTTCGTCCGCACTTGTAGTTTACATCTGCTTCGTAGTATTTATTGCCCTCGGGCAGTTTCTTTTCCCTGTTCCCGAAATGGTCTCCGCCGATGGCCTTTCCGGGAAGAACCTCGCAGAGATTTCCTTTCGCTGGCACCCAGCCTTTTTGTTTCGCTTCGGATTTTGTGAGATAATAACCAGGCAGCTTGTGGTGCTTTTTTATGTAGCTTATCACCACGCTTTCTTCGGTTAGTTCCTCTATGACTTCTATTTCTTCTACCTCTTCCGTGATGGTTTCCTCCTGCAGTGGTGCTGCCTGAGACATTATTTGGTTCCTTTTCTTCTGGTAGTAGAGGGAGTCTTTTTTCTTTACGAAGGGCGGCAGCTGCGTTTCAGCATCTTCTCTCTCTTGGTAAGTTTTCATATCAGAGAGGAAGCTGCGCAGCCCGAAAGCGAGGATAATTCCGAAAAATATCGTTAGATAAATCTGTTTTTTAGTCATTTTCAATGGGTATAATGGTGCAAAAGTATTAAATTCTGATTGAAATGATTAAAGAATTTTTGCTAAAAATAAATTTTGCTGAAATTCCACCTGCATTTCATTACAAAAAAGCGATTTTTAAATAAAACGCAGTTGCATTTTTATAAACAAATCAATAGGGAAATAAAATGCAGTATGAATTGATAATAAAAATAGTGTTTTCATAAAAACTCCGCAATGAATTGATTTAAAAACTGAATTTTTGTAAAAACTTCACTCGGGAAGTCAATAGAAAATAAAGAAATAGTATTAAAAACCGCTTTTATATCTTTCCTAAACCAGCATCGGCAGGCATTTTCACCCAAAAAATTTCACTTTTTGATAAATGTCAAAGGATATTTGTCAGATTTCATAGAAATTTGCATCATCAAATAAACAAACAAAACATATGACAAGTAAGAAAAAGTTGTTTTATGCATTATTCTTTGCGTCTTCTTTCAGTTTTGGGCAGTCTTCTTCTGATCAACTGAAAGAACTCATTAATAGTGCATTAGAGCGAGATGTGCAGTACCAGCAGCAGAATCTGGAACTGCAATATGTGGATATTGACCAAAAGAGACTAACTGATACTTTCCTCCCAAAAGTAGAACTCACAGGAAAGGTAGGCTATATGGACACGCGGATAAATTACACTTCGCCAGAGATGGGAATTCCGCCATTTCCACCTCTGTTTCCAGGGATGATGGTGCCTTCGCAGAATAATACTTTAGGAATTTCTGGTTTTTCTGGTGCGTCTAAATTACAGGCTTCTGTAGTGCTTTATTCAGGAGGAAAAGTAGGGCATTTGAAAAAAGCCTTAAACGAGAAAAAACTTTCCCAGCAGGAACTTTTATCCAGCAGTAAGAATGAAGTAATTACTTCTATTGCCAAAATCTATGACCAATTTGCATTGGTTCATCAGTCTAAAAAAGTTTTGGATGAAAGCAAAAAAAGGCTGGAAATTAACAGAAAAACTGCAGAAAAGGCGCTCGGATACGGGCTGATAACGCCGTATGATTTTAAGAAAATAGAACTGGCGCAGGTCACGCTGGATACCAAAATGATAGAATACGAAGGAAAGCGCGAACTGCTTATTACACAGCTGCATATCCTCACAGGGATGGACAGGGAGCGCATCGCAGAGATAGAGCCAGATTTACAGGTTTTAAATTATCTAGTGGAGGACAAATCCATAGAAAATAGACCTGAAATAAAAGCCCTAAACCACGGAATAGCTGCGGCAGAATACAAAATAAAAGCCGAGAAAACTTGGTGGATTCCAAAGGTGCAGCTTTCTACTTCGCTGTCTTACTTTGGGCTTTATGGCGACCATATTCAGACTTCTAACGATGTGGTTCCTCATTTGGTGAAAAAGCTGGATATTCATACCAAGCCGCTTAGTCTTTTCCCGATGTTTAATGCTGGGATAGGTTTTAAATGGAGCCTTTTCGATGGAAATACGGGAAAACGAGAAGCTGAAAAGAGCAAGATAGACAAAATGGTTTTGGAGAACAAAAAAGCAGATGCCCAGAGAAAATTGCAGCTAAATCTTGCGAATAATCAGGCCAATTATGACCTTGCTTTGGCGCAGATAGAATTAAAGGACAAAGCTCGTAAAATCGCCAAAAATGCATTAGATCAAGTGGAAAAAGAATTCCGCTACGGCGTGAAAAAATCTATGGATCTGATAGATGCTGAAAACGATTTGGAAAAGGCTGAATTAGAATACAAAACAGCTGTATTTAACCAAAGAAGAGCAGCGATAGAGCTGATGAAATCTACACAAAATTTAGATGTAGAAAAATTTTAATAACAAACAAACTGAATAATTTTAACAACCAAATAAAATCAACAAAGAAATGAAACTAAACGATATAAAAATTAAGAATAATGTTGTAAAATCTGCTCTTTTATTGACTGCATTTGCATTGGTTTCTTGTAATAGCGAAAAACAGGAAAGCGCAGTGGAAGGAAAAGTGAAAAAAGAAGTGATTTCTTTCGCTCCGAAAATCACAGGGAGAATTTTGGAAATCTATGTAGAAGAAGGGCAGACAGTAAAGGCAGGAGATACACTCGCGAAGATAGATGCGCCAGAGATTTCGGCTAAAATAGCTCAGGCACAGGGAGCGACACATGCAGCGACTGCACAAGCTGAGATGGCAAGAAATGGAGCTACGGCAAACCAATTAAGCCAGCTAAGAGCCAAAGAAAGAGGGCTTCGTGAGCAGTATGAATACGCACAAAAATCATATACCAGAGCTACTAATATGTTCAAAGACAGTCTGATGTCGCCACAGGCATACGATGAAGTTATCGCTAAATACCAAGGTGCAAAAGCACAATATGATGCGGTAATCGCGGAGCTGAGAGATGTGGAAAACGGAACTCGTTACGAGAGAATAGGTATGGCGGCTGGACAGGCTGAGCAGGCAGCAGGAGCATTGCAAGAGGCAAGAGTAGCCTATTCGGAGCGATATGTGATTGCTACCAGTGATATGGAAATAGAATCTATCACACTTCACAAAGGTGAGCTGGCGACGGCTGGATTTGCGTTGTTCAATGGATATCTGCCAGAGAGCACTTATTTCAGATTTACTGTTCCAGAAGGGCAGATTGCAAAATATCAAAAAGGGCAGACTGTAAATATGGAAGTAGTGTATAACAAAGCTGCTGTTTCAGGGAAGATAATGACAATAAAACAATTGACCAAATATGCCGATGTGACCACTGCTTTCCCAGATTATAAAATGCAGGAAGCTGTTTATGAAATAAAAGTAAAACCACAGGATATTCAGCAGACAAAAAATATCTTGGTAAACTCTAATGTAATCCTAAAATAATGAAAAAGTTTATTCACTTACTAAAGCGTGAGTTCAAAATATTCTTGGCTAATGACACTCTGCGAAGTGTATTTATCCTCGGGCCTATAGTTTACGGACTGCTCATTGGATTTACCTACAAAGAAGGAAAAGTGGACAATCTCCCAGTGATAGTCATAGACCAAGACCACACGCCTACTTCTTCTATGGTGGTGGATATGCTGGGAGACAATAAAACGATAAAAGTCCTCCACTATGCCCAAGAGCCATTAAGGCTGGAAGATGAAGTAATCAAGACAAAAGCTGCCGCAGTGGTGAAAATCCCTGAAAACTTTGAGAAAGATATATTGCTGAGAAAATATCCTGAAATAAATGTTTATGTAAATACAGGAAACATTCTTACTGCGAATTTTTCTTCTAAAGCGATTCAGGTAACGCTCGGGACATTGTCCGCAGGAATGGAAATGAAAACCCTCCAAAAAAGAGGTGCCAATGCAGAACAGGCAAAGATGCAGTACGAACCCTTCAAGGCGAACTACATCACGATGTTTAATACCACTTCCAACTATCTTATTTTCATGTGGCCTGCCATGATGGGCGTGGTTTTTCAGCAGGTGGTACTGCTTGCTATGGCGGTAAGTTTCGCTTCGGATTTCCGCAGAAAATCTTTCTTGGAGAATTATAAAGGAACTTCCGCTTTTGTAATGCTCATCATGAAATGTCTTCCTATCTGGATAATTTCTGTGGTGAATGTACTGATACTTTCGGCGATGGGCTGGTATTTCAAGATACCTGTTTTGGAAAACATCTTCGGATTTGCGATTCTTGCTACGGTTTTCATCATGACCTGCACATTTTTGGGTGCGCTTTTCAGTGTTCTCTTGCCAAATGCCTTGAAGGCAACGCAGTTTCTGATGATTATCGCTTCGCCGGCGTTCATTATCGGTGGATTTACTTGGCCAAGCAGTGCGATGCCCACAGCGATACAATATTTGGCGAATATCATTCCGCTGACGCCATTTCTGGAAGCTTTTAAGATTATCCTCATCCAAAAGGGAAGTTTTGAACTCACTTATCCTTACCTTCAGCATTTGCTGATTTTGATGGCGGTTTACTTTGTGCTGTGCATATTGGCTTTGAAATTAAAGGTAAAAAAGCTTCCTCAGACAGAAACAATAGAAGAATAACTGCGAAATCTTTTTTTCATGAAACCATGCTTGATTTTATTCTGAAACGAAAGAAAAGAACTAAAACCAAGTGTGGTTTTTATACAAAATAAATGTAGGGAGCAAAATCACA
>CAUQHD010000074.1:0-7449 GCA_963517805.1 uncultured Flavobacteriaceae bacterium
GTGAACGCGGAAGGAGTCGAACCCTCAACCTCCAGAGCCGTAATCTGGCGCTCTATCCAATTGAGCTACGCGTCCTCTTGATTTTAGTTTTGCAAATATAATACTTTTTTATTTTCTTTGAAGAATGAAAGCGAAAAAAATATTAAAATTATTGCTTCTTCTTGTTTTCTTTTCCTGTCAAAAGAAAGACCAAGAAACCAGCAACTGGACACAGATAACTCCGAAGCTCTTTTTTCAAGAAAGGGGGGAGAAATTCTACATAAAATCAGGAGGGCACGAATGTTCTTTCCTAAAAGAGAAACTTCCTTTCAAAAAAGTAGTAGTACTGACCACCAGCCAACTCGGATACATTTCCGCACTCGGGGAGGAAGAGCGGATTTCTGGAATAGCCGGTGCCCAGTATGTATATTCCGAAAAAACAAGAAATCTAATCAAAAAAAATAAAATACAAACCGTAGGAACAGACCAGAAGTATAATCTTGAAAAAATCCTCGCATTAAAGGCGGATGCCGTTCTTACGAATTACATGCCAAACCTCGCCGATACTTATGAAATATTCAGAAAAAACGGCATCGATGTAATATTTTTAGACGAATATTTAGAAGAAAAACCTTTGGAAAAGACCGCCTACATCAAATTATTTGGAAAACTTTTCGGCGTTGAAAAAAAAGCAGAAAAAATCTATAAGGAAATAGAAACTAATTATTTAACCTTAAAAAATCAAGCAGCTAAGACAGGAAACTCGCCGGCGGTTCTTTCGGGGGAGATGTACGGAAATCATTGGTTTTTAGCTGGAGGAAAGACTTTCGCTGCACAATATTTCAAGGATGCAGGCGCAGATTATATTCTGAAAAACAACCAAGACGAAAAATCCGTATCCATGAGTTTTGAGGAAATTTTCTCAAAATCCCAGTCCGTTCAGTATTGGGTAAATATCAGCAACTACGCCACGAAGAAAGAACTTTTGAATAAAAACCATGCATATGGAAAACTCCGCGTTTTTCGTGAGGGGAAAATTTTCGCGATGAATAACCGCCAAAAAGGAGACGCCAATGATTATTTTGAAAGCGGAGCCGTCCGCACGGATTTAGTTCTCAGGGATTATATTAAAATCTTCCATCCGGAATTTTTCCCAAATGACACTCTTGTATATATGAAGGAATTAAAATAGTTTAAAAATAATCATATCTTTAATTTTAATAAAAAATATCCATCATGAAACGAATATACTGCGCATTCTTCCCGCTTTTGCTTTGTTCTGCTTTTTCAGCTCAGAAAATTTCAGAGAAATTAGACAAGGAAGTCCGCGAACTCTTATCCTCGCCGGAGATGTATGCCGCCAACTTGTCTTTCTATGTTTCGGATGAACAGGACAATTTTATTTATGAATATAACGGAAACAAAGGGCTTTCTACTGCCAGCACGCAGAAAATCTTTACCGCAGCCGCTGCGCTGGATATTCTTGGCGAAAACTTCCGCTACAAGACGAAAGTCTCTCATTCAGGAAAAATAAACAATGGAAATCTTGAAGGAGACCTATTCCTAATGTCGGAGGGCGACCCTACCTTGGGGAGTTGGCGCTATTCTGGATACAAGCCGGAAGATTTTAGAATGAAGTTTATTCAAGCCGTAAAAAGCGCAGGAATCAAGAAGATTTCCGGAGATTTAATTATAGATGATTCTTATTTTGATTTTCAGAATATTCCTGGCGGATGGCCTTGGAACGACATTGGAAACTACTATGGAGCTGGAACATGGGGCGTAAATTGGCGCGAAAACCAATTCGACATAAATATTCAAGGAGGCAGCTCGCTGGGAAGCCCTACGAGAATAATAAACTTTTCTCATCAATTACAAGGCGTAAAATGGGTGAATGGAACGCATTCGGCAGGAAAAAACTCTGGTGATAAAAGCATCATCTACACCGCGCCGCATTCGGAGGTTGCCTACATAAATGGAACACTTCCGATGGGAAAAACCTCCACCGTTTCTGGTTCTGTTCCAAATCCACCGAAACAGCTCGCCGCGGAAATAAAACAATGGTTTCAAGAAAGCGGGATAGAATTCAATGGAAATATGCTCACCGCATCACAAGAATTGATAGAAAAAGGCGAATATACACCGCGCAAGGGGAATATCATCTTAGAATATGAATCTCCTGAAATGCGACAAATAATCTACTGGTTCATGAAAAAAAGCGTAAATCTTTATGGGGAAACCCTCCTGAAAACCATAGGAAAAATAAAAAATGGGAATGCTTCCTATTCTTCTGGAATAAAAGCCCTGCAAGATTTCTGGAAAGAAAAAGGCATCAGAACTGAGATGATAAACTTTGCGGATGGCAGCGGGCTCTCACCACAGAACTATGCATCGGCCAGAGCGGAAGTTCAGGCTTTAATCTGGGCAAGAAAGCAAGAATGGTTCCCTACCTTTGAAGAATCTTTCCCATCCTACAACGGAATGAAAATAAAAAGCGGAACGATAAAAGATGCCAAAGCATACGCCGGCTACCACACAGCAAAGACAGGAGAAAGGTATGTTTTTGCCGTTATTGTAAATAATTACCACGGAAAGAATGTTAATGAAAAATTATTTAAATTGCTCAATATTCTAAAATAAAACTTAGAAATGAAGTATTTTCCGTCTTATACACGCTGGGCGATTTTTATGTTTGTTTCTTTGGCTGTAGTTTCTTTGGCTGTGGCTTCGACTTATCTCATCAGAAGGCTTCAAAAGCAGGAAATAGACAGAGTAGAAGTAATCGCAACTGCAATGAAATTCATGCAGGACGAGCAAACTAACGACCCAAAAACACTAGAACTTATCCTTACCATCATGAAGGATAATAATTCTATTCCCATTATTCTGACCGACCAAGAAGGAAATCCTATCTTAGCAGAGGGAACTTATAGAAACATCCCCAGCGAAGCCTTAGAAAATCCGGAGAAATTAAAGACTTTAATCAAAAAAATGGGAAATACCTATCAACCGTTTTTAATAAAAATGCCCAATGGGAAGAACCAGTATATTTATTATTCCAACTCCCTGCTGCTGGACAAATTGGATTATTATCCTTTGGTTTTGGCTGTATTTATAAGTGGTTACCTTCTGGTCTGCTTTTGGTTTTTCAGAACGATGAGGAAAAATGATGAGCATTTTCTCTGGGCTGGTTTAGCAAAAGAAACTGCCCACCAGATAGGAACGCCACTATCCTCCATGATGGGTTGGGTAGAAATCATGAAAATGGAGAATCCCAGCAGCGAAGGGGTGAAAGAACTGGAAAAAGATGTAAACAGGCTGGTTGTAATCTCGGAGCGGTTTTCCAAAATAGGTTCTACACCAGAGCTGAACGATTTAAACTTAAAAGAAACCATTCAGTATAATTTTGATTATTTAAAACCGAGAATTTCCTCAAAAGTGGATTTTAAATTCAATGCGCCTGAGGAGCCCGTTTTAGTTCCGCACAGCAAAATTTTGATGAGCTGGGTAATAGAAAATATGGTAAAAAACGCCGTAGATGCCATGAAAGGAGAAGGCAAATTAGAAATCAACCTGTATGAAAATGACAAACATGTTTTCATTGATTTCAAAGACAATGGCTGTGGAATGACTAATTCTCAAATGAAGAATGTTTTCAGACCTGGTTTTTCTACAAAAAAAAGAGGCTGGGGGCTGGGACTCTCTCTAGCGAAGCGGGTGATTAATGAATATCATGGCGGAGATATAAAAATAGCTTCCTCTGAAATCGGAAAAGGAACGGTTTTCAGAGTGATTTTATAGAAAAACTATTTCTTTTTCCCGAATTCTTTTTCCCATTCTTCCGCTGCTTCTGAGAGGGTCTGGTAAAACTCCTCTCCGTATTTTCGGATGAGTGGTTTTTTCAGGAATTGATAGACTTTTACGCCTAATTCTTTTCCCAAAGTGCAGGCATCAGAGCAGATGTCCCATTCGTGGTAGTTAATCGCAGAAAAATTAGAATATTCTGTAATGCGAATAGGGTAAAGATGGCAGGAAATGGGCTTCTGCCAGTCGATAACGCCATCTTCATAGGCTTTTTCTATGGCACATTTGGTGTAGCCTTTTTCATCAAAAATTACATAGGCGCACTCTGCATTATTCACCAAAGGAGTAACCAAATCTCCTTCAAAATCAAGCGTATAGGTACCTTGCTCCTCGATGGCTTGGATTCCTTCTGGGCGGAGATAAGGTTTTATTTTAGGGTAAATTTCATCCAAAATACGCGTTTCATCTTCATCAAGAGGGGCTCCTGCATCGCCTTCCACACAGCAGATTCCCTTGCATTTAGCAAGATTACACACGAATTCTTCGGAAAATAAATCTTCAGAAATTAGTTTATCATCTATTTGAATCATATTTTTTAAAGTATAAAATCAGCAAGTAAAAATCTAAATTTAAACAAAAGGCAAGAGAAAACGATAATCCAAAGTCCGACTTCCTGCTGCCATGGTTTATTGAGAAATCTCAAAAATCGGCTCAAAATAATGCTTATGGGGAGCATCACCAGCAAAAAATACTCGTAACTATGCCCCATATAGAACACCAAAGTTAAACATTGAGCAAGTAAAAAAATAAGAATAAAAGCATATTTATACTTGTTGGCAGGACTTTTTTTGTTAAAATTGATAAAATGGTCTAATATTGCCAAAACACAAAAAAACAAAATAGGAACCAAAGCATAAAGCGCTGAAAAATCGGATATTATCTGATTGGAAATGAAAGGAATATAATCCCAATTAAACTCATTAAACCCTAAAATATACATAAGGCAGAAATAACCAAAAAACACCATCCCAATTCCCAAAATAAGCCTGAAAATATTGAGTAAAATCTTTTTCTCGGAATTTCCTATGATATGAATAATAATGAACAAGAAAAGCGTCCATGTTGTAGGCATAAAAATAAAATTAACCGCCAAAATATTCCCTATCAAAAAGTAGGAGTTATCCCTCAACTTAGGGTTTTCATCGGTCAGGAAAAATAATAGAATAGAATTGGTAAATAATGCCATGCTTATTCCTATATCCAAATTTTCGGTATAAAAAGAAAATATAAAGCATATATACAAAAACAGCGGCAAATGCGTACGCCGTGTCATCCCTATTTTGTTGAACAAAACACATCCCAGTGCCATTCCGCAAAAAGCAATAAATGAAGAAATTATATTTAACAAACTAAAAGACAGAGTATTGGTTATCAAAATAATAGCCAATATAACTCCCATGTAAATAGGAATTGAAAAAATATTAGTTTCTTTGGACAGCAGGCGGAACATTATTTTGCAAAGTCTTAAATAAATTCTTTTCCGTTTTCTAAATCTTGTAAATCAGCCACATACTGCTTTATGAGCTGGTCATGCTTTCTTGGGCAGATGAGCAGAGCCTTCTCCGTATCTACGATGATGTAATCTTCTAACCCATCGACAACAGCTATTTTATTCTTATTTTTAATACGGATTATACTTCCTTTTGTATTGTAAATGAGACTGTTATCGGATTTTGAATTTTGGTTGTCATCCCGCTGGGCATTTTCAAATACGGAAGTCCAAGTTCCTAAATCCGACCAGCCCAAATCCGCAGGGATTACATACACATTATCAGCCTTTTCCAAAATACCATTATCTATTGATATTTTTTCTGTTTTGGGATAAATATTTTCTACAAAATCTTTTTCCTCCGGTGTGTTGTAAATAGGGCTTACAAACTGCTGAGCCATTTCAGGAAGATGGTTTTCAAAAGCCTTTAAAATTGATTTTGCATTCCAAATGAAAATTCCGGCATTCCAGAGATACTGCCCGCTGGCAAGGAATTTCTCAGCGGTTTCTAAATTTGGTTTCTCGGTAAAGGTTTTCACCTTGTTTATTTCCCCTGCTTCTTCCTTTGAAAACTGAATGTATCCATAGCCCGTATCGGGTCTGGTAGGCTGTATGCCGAGTGTTACCAAAAAGTCGTTTTTGCTCACCGTTTCAAAAGCAAAAGCCACTTTTTCTAAGAAACTGTTTTCCTTTAAAATAAGGTGATCTGCCGGAAGAACAATGATATTGGCCTCCGGATTTAATGCTGCTATTTTATGAGTCATGTAGATATTACACGCCGCAGTGTTCCTCATCATAGGTTCTCCCACAATATTATTTTTAGGCAATTCAGGAAGCTGGTTCTGAGTAAGTTCCATGTATTCTGAATTGGTAATCACAAAAATATTTTCCACGGGAACAGCCTTTTTTATCCGTTCAAAAGTCTGCTGAATCATGGTTTTTCCAATTCCTAAAATATCATGAAACTGTTTAGGAAACTGTGTGGTACTCATCGGCCAAAAACGGCTGCCTACGCCGCCTGCCATTATTATGCAGTAATTGTTATTTTTATTCATAAACTTAAAGTTTTTCTACTTTTGCACAAGATTTGAATAAATACATCCTCCCAGTGTGCAAATTTTTGCAAAGGTAGCGTTTTTTCTTTTTTTCTTCTACTTTGTAACGGCGGTTTTCGTAAATAAATTCTTCACCGATAAAAAGTTCTTCCACATAGATTTGATTTTCGGAATCCTTCTTGTCAAAATATTTTACCAACTCTGGGCTGGACATGAAATTCGCTTTCGGATTTTTAGCAAAATTAATGATTAAAGGCTGTAAATCATCAGAATAAACCGAAATACTTTCTAAAAGCAGTTTTCTGAAATAGTCTTTCAATTCCTTTCCATGCGCAGTGATGCGTCTTTCCTCGTGAAAGGCTAGCAGATGGGCAATTTCGTGCGTAAATACGAAGAAAAACAACTCCGCCTCCAGATTTCCATTAATGCTTATAAGGTGTGATTTGTCCGGCATCAACCGATAATCACCTAATTTACTTTGTCTGCTGCGTGTTATCTTGATGTGGCACTGGTGGTTTCCAAGCCATTTTTTGATAAACAACAGGGCGTTTTCAGGAAGTAATTTGTTTAAAATTTCTACAGACATGTCGCAAAGGTAAAACAGCTTTTGTAGAGTTGCAAGATAGAAAGTTAAATTATTATTTTTCAAATAAAATCTTTATTTTTGTTGAAATTTATATCATTATGAGAAAAAACATCGTCGCTGGAAACTGGAAAATGAACAAAAATTTCCAAGAAGCAGAAGCCCTTATGCGTCAGTTAGCCGAGTACAAAAAGAATAACAAAACCAACTGCGAGGTGTATATCGCTCCGCCGAGTCTGTATCTCACCACAGCTAAAAATATTTTTGCTAATGATGAAGTAAAAGTCTTTGCACAGGACATTTCCGAGCATGACAAAGGTGCCTACACTGGCGAAATTTCCGTAGAAATGATAAAATCTGCTGGACTAAACGGAAGTATCGTAGCGCACTCCGAAAGAAGACAATACCACAACGAAACCGACAACCATGCAGCACAAAAAGTAAAAAACCTACTGAATGCAGGGCTTACACCTATCTAC
>CAUQHD010000075.1:0-7315 GCA_963517805.1 uncultured Flavobacteriaceae bacterium
CACAGACATGTTTACCGAAGGAGTGCATTTCAACTTAGGTTATGCTCCACTGAAACACTTGGGTTATAAAACCATAGTAGCGGGTATCAGTGACATTGCTGCTATGAATGCTGTGCCTTCGCAGGTTTTGGTTTCTTTGGCTGTTTCCAATCGCTTCCCTGTAGAGGCGGTAGAGGAGCTTTACCAAGGAATTGCTTTGGCGTGTAAGAGATACAAGGTGGATTTGATAGGCGGGGATACCACCAGCTCTCAAGCAGGGTTGGTTATCAACATCACTGCCATAGGAGTGGAGAAGGAAGAAAATATTGTAAAAAGAAGCGGAGCAAGACCGAATGACCTTTTGGTAGTTACCGGGGATTTGGGCGGAGCCTACATGGGACTGCAGATTTTGGAGCGGGAGCACTCTGTATATCTTCAAAATCCTGATATGCAGCCCGAGATGGAAGGCTATGACTATATTTTAGAACGCCAGCTGAAACCCGAAGCAAGGACGGATATCAGAGGAATACTAACTGAACTTGGCATAAAACCAACCTCTATGATAGATATTTCGGATGGACTGGCTTCGGAGGTGCTTCATCTTTCTGACCAATCTAAGGTAGGATTCAGAGTTTATGAGGAAAAAATCCCTATGGATGGGCAGACCATCAGCACGGCAGAAGAGTTCAACCTTAATCCTGTAATGACTGCACTGAGCGGCGGAGAAGACTACGAACTGCTCTTCACCATTGCACAAGAAGACTATGACAAAATAAAAAATCATCCAGACTTTACCATCATTGGGCATGCTGTGGAACTGGAACAGGGGAACCATCTGGTGCTTAGAGGTTCTAATGAATTGGCGGCGCTTACAGCGCAGGGATGGGATGCTTTCCTGAAGAATAAACAGAAATAAAGCAAAGAATAATGTATAATAAATTTGATATTGCCTACCTTAAAATGGCGTTGGAATGGGCAAAACTCTCCTACTGTAAGAGAAAGCAGGTGGGGGCGCTCATCGTGAAGGATAGAACCATCATTTCTGATGGGTACAACGGCACACCTTCCGGCTTTGAAAACTGCTGTGAAGATGAAACCAACGAAACCAAATGGTATGTCCTCCATGCAGAGGCCAATGCCATCCTGAAAATATCCCGAAGCACCCAGTCCTGCGAGGGAGCTACGCTGTATCTCACGCTTTCGCCGTGCAGGGAGTGCAGCAAGTTGGTCTTGCAGTCGGGGATTAAACGGGTGGTCTATATCAATGATTATTCTGATGGTGAGGGATTGAACTTCCTGAAAAGTGCTGGTGTAGAGATATTAAGAATCTCCGAAGAGGAGCTTTATAAAAACTAATTTTCATGACTTGGGAAGAGAAGATAGAAGATTTTTCAAACTATTTGAAGTTTGAGAAAAATTCCTCCGAAAACACCATAGAAGCCTATCTTGCGGACATTAACAAACTGAAAGACTTTGCCGTAGAACAGCTCGGGGATGTTCAGCCTGATAAGATATCTTATGAAGATTTGCAGGAGTTCCTCTTTCAGGTGTCTAAGGGGAAATACAGCGAACGGACACAGGCGCGGTGGATATCTTCAATCAAGGCTTTTTTTAAATATCTACTGGAAGATGAACTGCGGGAAGACAACCCTTCTGCCCTCCTTGAAACGCCTAAACTTGGGGTTTATCTCCCTGATACTTTGTCTTTGGAGGAAATAGAAAAACTGATTTCGGTGATAGATAAAACCACTGATTTAGGGCAGCGCAACCTCTGCATGATGGAAGTTTTATACGGCTGCGGACTGCGGGTTACGGAACTCACGGAACTTAAGATTTCTAATATTTACTTTAAAGAAGGTTACATAAAGGTAGAAGGAAAGGGAGATAAGGTTCGTTTTGTGCCTCTGGCTGATTATACAGCAGGTTTGATTCAGCATTATATAAAAGAAATACGAGCAAAGCAGAAGATAGATAAAAAGCACACAGATACGCTGTTTCTGAATCAGCGAGGCTCTAAAATCTCTCGGGTAATGGTCTTTATCATCATAAAAGAACAAGCACAGAGAGCAGGAATTCAGAAAAATATATCGCCGCATACATTCAGGCATTCTTTTGCGACGCACCTGCTGCAGAATGGGGCAGACCTGCGGTATATTCAGGAAATGCTGGGGCATTCCAGTATCACAACTACAGAAATATACACCCACTTGAACACAGAAGAACTACACGAAGTAATTCTGAAATATCACCCAAGAAATAATAATTTACACGATGAATGAGTTAGATTTTTGCCCTAAATGTTCCTCTAAATCTTTGAAATGGCAGGAAAATAAGAAATGGAGCTGCACAAAGTGTGATTTTGTGCTGTATCATAATTGTGCTGCTGCGGTGGCGGTTTTAGTAACCCATGGCGATGAGATTTTATTAACGAAAAGAAATCAGGAACCCGCAAAAGGAAAGTGGGACTTGGCGGGCGGTTTCACAGACCCAAATGAAAGTGCAGAATATACTTGCGTCCGCGAACTGAAAGAGGAACTGAATTTGGATATAGACCCGAAGAAACTTCTTTATCTAATGAGTTTTCCGAATGTTTATCATTATAAAGGCATCAGCTATAATACTTTAGACCTATTTTTTGAATATCGGATAGAAGAAAAATGCGAGGTGGTTATGGAGCAGTCCGAAATCTCTGAAATCTGCTGGATAAAACGAAATGAATTATCATTAGAAGACATTGCTTTTGAGTCTCAGAAGCGATTTTTTGAGAAATATTTATAGAGAAACACATAGAAGACAGATATAATTTTTTATTTTTGCACAAATTTTATGAAATCATCATGCTAACAGTATCTAATTTATCACTACAATTTGGGAAAAGAGTACTTTTTGACGAGGTAAATATCATGTTTACCAAAGGGAACTGCTACGGAATCATCGGAGCAAATGGAGCTGGAAAATCTACTTTCCTAAAAATATTGACAGGAAAACAAGAGCCTACCACAGGGCATGTAACACTGGAACCAGGTAAGAGAATGTCTGTTTTGGAGCAGGACCACTTTGCTTATGACCAGTTTACAGTTTTGGAAACGGTTCTTCGTGGGAATAAAAAATTATTCGAAATCAAAGAAGAAATGGATGCACTCTACGCAAAACCTGACTTCTCTGATGAAGATGGAATAAAGGCTGGCGAACTCGGAGTAATCTACGATGAAATGGGAGGCTGGAATGCCGAAGCAGATGCACAGACCATGCTGTCTAATGTAGGGATAAAAGAAGATATGCACTACCAAATGATGTCCGAGTTAGAAAACAAGGACAAAGTAAAAGTGCTATTGGCGCAGGCTTTATTCGGAAATCCAGATGTTTTGATTCTCGATGAGCCTACCAACGACCTTGATATTGACACTATTTCTTGGCTGGAAGATTTCCTTGCCGATTATGAAAACACG
This sequence comes from uncultured Flavobacteriaceae bacterium, assembly GCA_963517805.1. GTDB lineage: Bacteria > Bacteroidota > Bacteroidia > Flavobacteriales > Weeksellaceae > JABCPE02. The sequence goes on from CAUQHD010000075.1 coordinate 3,429, forward strand.
GTGATTGTGGTATCTCACGACCGTCACTTCTTGGATGCTGTCTGCACGCACATCGGTGACTTAGACTATTCTAAACTAAACCTTTATACAGGGAACTATTCTTTCTGGTATCAGGCTTCTCAGCTGGCAACGAGACAAAGACAACAAGCCAACAAAAAAGCTGAAGAGAAGAAAAAAGAATTGCAGGACTTCATCGCGAGATTTAGTTCCAATGTAGCGAAAGCTAAACAAGCTACTGCAAGAAAGAAAATGATTGACAAACTAAACATCGAAGAAATCAAACCTTCTTCCAGAAGATATCCTGCCATCATTTTTGAGATGGAAAGAGAAGCGGGAGACCAGATTTTAGAGATAAAAGGTTTAGAAATCGTAAAAGATGGAGAAACGCTGCTTTCTGGTGGAGACCTTAACCTTAAAAAAGGAGATAAAGTAGCTGTAATCTCTAAAAACTCATTAGCAGTTACTGAGTTTTTCCAAGCGATTTCTGGAAGCACAACCCCTGCCAAAGGCGAATACAAATGGGGAGTAACTACTAACCAAAGCTACATGCCGCTGGACAACACGGAGTATTTCCAAGAAAAAGACCTAAATCTAGTAGACTGGCTGAGACAATTTACGAAAAATGATGAGGAAAGACACGAAGAGTTTGTAAGAGGATTTTTAGGAAGAATGCTTTTTTCTGGTGATGAAGCGCTTAAGTCTTCTACCGTACTTTCTGGAGGGGAAAAAATGCGATGCATGTTCAGCCGAATGATGCTCCAAAAAGCCAATGTCCTTCTAATGGACGAACCTACCAACCACTTGGATTTGGAGAGTATCACGGCGCTTAACAACTCTTTGATGAACTTCAAAGGAAATATCTTGATTTCTTCTCATGACCACGAATTGCTACAAACAGTGTGTAACCGTGTGATAGAAATCACGCCAAAAGGAATCATCGACCGAGAAATGACTTACGATGAATACCTAGAAGACAAAAAGGTAAAAGAACTGAAAGAACAAATGTATAACTAATTAAAAATAGAAATTTATGAAACAAACATTTTTAACATCTGCTTTAGCAGCTATATTAATGGTTTCTTGCGGAACACAAAATGCAAGAGTAAGTGAATTGGAAGCACAAAAAGAGGTTTTAGAATTAAACACAAAGCTTACTAAATTAAAAATTGATTATGAAAAAGAAAAAGCAGCAACCGATGATTTGAGAAACAAAGCAGCGGCTGTAAATGCACAAGCAAACACAGCCACTACAGATTTCCATTCATCAGATGCAAAAGCTACTGCTAAAGAAGCGAAACAAACGATGAAGGTTCTAAAAGAAACTGAGAAAATAAACAAAGATTTGGCATCCAGCGAGAAAAAACTTCACAAATTAGAGAAAGAAATCGCTAAAGTGCAGGGTCGTTTAGACAAGCTGAACCAGCAGGTGGAAATTGTGAATAAAAACAAGGAACAGGCTCAGTAAAGAGAAAAACAACCGCTATTTAGCGGCTGTTTTTTTTTATGATTTTGTTTTGCTGTCCATCACTATGGTTACAGGGCCGTCATTCAGAAGGCTGACTTTCATATCCGCTCCGAAGATTCCATTTTCTGTCTTTAAGCCTGATGATTTTATAAGTCCTTTAAAATACTCAAATAAGGGAATTGCTTTTTCTGGTTTTGCAGCTTTTATGAAAGATGGGCGGTTTCCTTTTTTGTAATCGGCAATTAGTGTAAACTGGCTTACACACAGGATTTCTCCATTTATATCTTTTACAGAGCGGTTCATCTTCCCCTCTTCATCGCTAAAAATCCTTAAATCAAGGATTTTCTTAGAAAGCCATTCTGCATCTTCTTTTTCATCATTTTCTTCTATTCCTACCAGCAGGAGCAGTCCTTTGGAGATTTCTCCTACGATTTCTCTGCTTACTTTTACAGAGGCTTGGCTTACTCTTTGAACAACTATTTTCATAAAATTAATAATAAACAGATAAAATTCCCGAACCAATATTATAGGAAGCAGGGTAGGTTTTAGGCGGCATATTGGTGTTTTTTATAGGGGTTCCGTCTGTGAGTATCCATTCTGCACCATCTTTTGGGCATACAATTTTAATGTTACTGTGGACTTCCAGCGTGGTATTGCTGTCTGGGCAGAGGTGAGGGGCGTTGCGGTCATAGACTTTAAAGGAATTTCCAGTTTTTACTAAAATTAACCCGCGCGAGCCACTCTGCTGTTCATTGATGTACACCCAGCCATTTGTATTCAGTGCATTTGAATAGGCGGGCAGATTGAGATTCAGATTCACATTGATGATTTCGTTTGGAAAACAACTTACCGTATCTTCTCTGCTGCTGCATGCTGTAGAGGAGAAAACGGAATAAACGATAAAAAAAACAAACAAATTATTGATTTTCATAACTAAAATTATTATCTTTGTCTCGTTAAAGATAAAAAAAATATCGTGAGTATCCGGCAAAGGTCGGATATTTTATTATTATATACCAAAAATAAATAATTTAAGTTATGAATTATGTTACTAAAGAAGGCTTAGCCAAGATGAAAGCCGAACTGGAGCATTTGGAATCAGTAGAAAGACCTAAAATTACCCAGCAGATTGCAGAAGCAAGGGACAAAGGAGACCTCTCCGAAAATGCAGAATATGATGCAGCTAAAGAAGCACAAGGGCTTTTAGAAATGAAAATTTCTAAACTGCTGGATACCATTGCTAACTCGAAAATAATAGAAGAAGACCAGATAGACACCTCTAAAGTTTCCATTCTTACTACGGTAAAGCTGAAAAATAATGCTACAAAAGCAGAGCAGAAGTTTACTTTAGTTCCTGATAATGAAAGCGATTTAAAAGTGGGGAAAATCTCTGTGAATACGCCTATTGCCAAAGGTCTTTTAGGAAAATCAGTAGGGGAGACAGCAGATATTACCCTTCCGAATGGAAATAAACTTTCTTTTGAAATTTTAGAAATCACTATTTAAAGGTTGTCATTATGAGTTCTATATTCACTAAGATTGTCAATGGCGAAATTCCTTGCTATAAAGTGGCAGAGGATGAGCATCATCTGGCGTTTTTGGATGTGATGCCCATTGCCAAAGGTCATACACTGGTTATTCCTAAAAAAGAAGTAGATTTAATCTTTGATTTAGATGAAGAAGAATACAAAAACCTTTGGGCGTTTGCGCAGAAAGTAGCAAAGAAGCTGAAAGCAGCAGTTCCTTGCGTAAGGGTAGGAGTGGCTGTGGTCGGGCTGGAAGTTCCACATGCGCATATCCACCTTGTGCCGATGAATGAGATAAAGGATTTAAACTTCATGAATGAAAGACTGAAATTCACACCGGAGGAATATCAGGAAATCCAGCAGGAGATTGTAAAACAATAAGTTTTAACTAAAAAAATCATTAATGAACCCTAATGAATGTTCCTTTTGCGGACGAAATAAAAGTGAGGTATCCGTTTTGATTTCTGGTCAAAATGGTTTTATCTGCGACTTTTGTATTGAACAGGCGCATAATATCATAGAAGAGCAAAACGGCAATAAACCCGTGGTTTCTAATAATAACATTGCAGAACTGAAAAAACCGAGAGAAATCAAGGAGTTTTTAGACCAATATGTAATAGGGCAGAATCAGGCAAAAAAACAGCTGTCTATCGCGGTTTATAACCATTACAAGCGTTTGGCTCATAATGCTGATGAAAACAAGTCTGTGGAAATAGAGAAGTCCAACATCATCATGGTAGGAGAGACTGGAACAGGCAAAACGCTCTTAGCCAAGACTATTGCAAAACAGTTGGATGTTCCGTTTTGTATCGTAGATGCTACGGTGCTTACCGAGGCAGGTTATGTAGGTGAGGATGTGGAGAGTATCTTGTCCAGACTTTTGATGGTTTCGGATT
>CAUQHD010000076.1:0-7265 GCA_963517805.1 uncultured Flavobacteriaceae bacterium
AAAGCGATTTCCAGCTGTATTGGAGAGTAACTTAAATCAATATTTCTGAATTGAATATAAAAAACAGAGACAAAAATATACATTTTTGTCTCTGTAATATATTAAAGAATAAACATTTACAAAATATCACCTCATAAAAACAAGTTTATTCTCTGTGGAAAGTTCATCGTTTAGCAGATATCCCTCTTCACCAAAGGCTTTCAGCTCTTCCAAAGAACGAACATTATTTTCTGCACAGAAGCGCACCACCAGACCTCTAGCATGTTTCGTATAAACCACTATGGTTTTAGGCTTCCCCGTTTTCATTTCATAAAAGTCAAAATCAACCACTTGGGCATGGAGTTTTTTACGATTTACCACTTTAAAATATTCATTACTTGCTAAATTGAGCAGAAGTTCGCCTTCATTTAGCTCAGAATTAAGCTGTTCTGTAATCTTATCCGACCAAAATTCGTATAGATTTTTATACTTATCAAACTGAAATTTTCGCCCCATTTCCAGTCGATACAGCATAATGCGGTCAGAAGGTTTCAGCAGTCCATACAGCCCCGAAAGCATCCTGTAATGCTCCTGCAAATAATCAATTGCCTTTTTATCCAAACTCTGGGCATCCAACCCACGATAAACCTCCCCTGTAAAAGCCAACAAAGCTGGAGCAGATTCGTTTTCGGATGGATTTTTTTTCCAGTTTTGGTTTCTTTCCCAGTTTTCATCGGCTAACTTTGGTGAAAGCTCCATAAGTTCCGCCAAGAAATGGGGCGTTTTTTCCTTTAAATAAGACTGAATAAAAGCCGAATCCTCTATAAACTGAGGCTCGGTAGGCTTTATAAATTCTGAAGAAACCCCAACTTTCATCAATTTAGCTGGGGAAGTAAGTATTTTCATTGTATTAGATTTAATAAAACTTATAATTCGCCTTTTCCCTGTCGGACAATTTCTGGTATTCCCTGCGTCACATCTACTATCGTAGAAGGCACCAGCTCTCCCCAGCCGCTATCTATCACGATATCCACACTTTTATCGTATTTTTCGGCTATAAGCTCTGGGTCGGTAGAATATTCTATCACCTCATCATCATCTTTTATAGAGGTGGAAGCTATCGGATTGCCGAGACTTTCCACAATCATCTGTGGCACAGAATGATTTGGAACGCGTATTCCTATGGTTTTATGCCCTTTATAAGCCAAAGGCAAGTTTTTATTTGCTTCTAAAATAAAGGTAAATGCCCCAGGAAGCTTACTTTTCAAAAGTCGGAATGTGAAAGTTTCTATCGGTTTTGTAAATTCTGACAAGTGGCTCAGGTCATTACATATAATGGTAAAATGGGATTTTTCTAATTTTATTCCTTTCAGATGGGCTAGTTTTTCCATCGCTTTCAGGTTATTGATATCACATCCCAGAGCATACACCGTGTCCGATGGATAGACTATCAGCCCGCCTTTTTTCAGGGTTTCCACCACTTCATTTATCTGTCTTTCCTGTGGATTTTCTGGATGAATTCGTATAATTTTTGCCATTTGTTTTTAAATTTTTTTGCAAATTTAAACTTTCTTAAATGAAAAACCACATAAATAAAATCTATGTGGTTTCTCTGTTTTTAAATTAAACTTTATAGTTTTTTTATTTCCAATTATTAAATTTGAACTACTTAATATATTCAAATTCTATTATTAGATTAAATTAAAACCTTAAAGTTAAATTTAAAAAATTTATGTTGTTTTTTTCTCTATTTTTTTGAGATAAACAGGGATAAGCTGGTCTAGAGCTGTCATTATTTTAGGGAAATCATTGGTTTTGATGTATCCCGCTACTTCTGGTTTTTGTGTCAGAGAAAACTGAATGAACTCCGCTACTTTTATCTCTGGAATTCCCTTGCTGACAAAATATTCAGAATCCACTCTTTCACTTATCCATGTGGCGTTATTCTGGAATTGCTCATATTTTTCCAGCCGCTGTTTTTGCTCTTTTTTCTTCTTTCCAGCGAACAATGATGCCATATTAAAACTAATTCCCGCAGAACCAGAAATGCTTCGCACTTGTTTTTCAATGGTTTCTGTTCCCAGCGATTTTTGAATTTTAGCATTGACATCTTCCTTGTCCAGAGTTTTGGAGTCTTTGGCAAGATTTCCCGTTAGTTTCAGCCTGCTGATAACCACTTCTTCTATTACTATAGCGGATTTTTGCAGTCTAAAATATTTTTCTTCCTGAAAATCAGCAGATTTTACAATATGAGATACTCGGTCATAGCCTTTCTTTACAAAACGAATTTCATCCTGCAACTTCGCCGAAATGGTGAATTTCCCATTTTCATCCGTATTTACTTTTTCATTGGTTTTTATATTGATAACCAATACATTACCAATAGACAAACCTTCTTCCGTCTCCACTTTTCCTGAAATACTCTGCGAAAACCCCAAAATACTGAAAAAAAGTACCGTTATGTATATTATTTTATTCATTTTTCTTATCTATATTATTCATTTCCAGTCTTTTATGGTAGATTGGAAACATTTCCTCCAAAATCATCATAACTTGAGTTTGATTACCAGTTTTCATGTGTTTTTTAATTTCTGGTTTTTCAATGATAGAAAACTCTAAAAACTCATGAATTCTCTCGCTTGGAATTTTATTTTCTATAAAATATTCTTCTCCTAAAAACTCCTTTACCTGTAAAACATCAGTCTGCATTTCTTCATATTTATAGCGGGTTTTCTTTCTCCGCGCGTTCCCCGTTATTAGCTCCTCAAAAGCATCAATATCAAGTGCAAGAACATCTTTCCATCTTGCTGGTTTGGGCTTGGATTCCGTACCTTTCTTCACAGTAGGAACTTCTATATCCTTTTTCAGCCTATCTATTTTACTTTTAGGAATTATAACCACTTCCTTTATAACTGTTTCTGTCTCCCTCATTTTAAGTAAAATATGTTTGTCAAAATCCGAAATTTTTACCAAATGAGATATTCTATCATAACCTTTTTTAACGAAACGAAACTCATCTGAAACATTTGCAGTTATCTTAAACTCCCCATTACTGCTGGTATACACCTGCTCTTTATTTCTCATGTTAATTACCAGAACCTGCTCCAGCGCTATTCCTTCTTCTGTGGTTACCTTGCCAGAGAAAATTTGCTGAGCAGAAATCTGAACCGCAAAAAAGAAAATACAAAATAAAATATTCAGCTTTTTCATTGCCCTAAAACAAATATCGCAGGAATTTTATGCAAATCTATTTCTTCTTTCTGCCATTCCTTTATAGAAAGGGTTTTTATAAACTCTTTTTCTGGATTGTTGATGTCAGCAGCTATGCAGAGGGCTGTCTGCGGTGACAAAAACTTACACAAATCCTCCAAAAGCCTTTGGTTTCGGTAAGGTGTTTCCATAAAAATCTGCGAATATCCTGTTTCCTGCACTTGTTTTTCCAGCTGTCGGATTTTATTTTTCCGCTCATCTTTGTCTATCGGAAGATAGCCGTGAAAAGCAAACTGCTGTCCATTAAACCCACTGGAAATCAGCGCTAAAATGATAGAACTCGGGCCATTCACAGGAACCACTTTGATGCCGTTTTTATGTGCCCACTTTACCATAATATTCCCTGGATCTGCGATGCACGGCAGCCCCGCTTCCGAAAGCAGTCCAAAATCCGTTCCTTTTTTCATCAATTCTTGAGCTTCCTTTAAATCCGAAGTTTCTGAATATTTGTCCAAAAGAAATAATTTTAACTCAGATTGTTTCTTTTCAGGAGTGAAAAACTTGATGACTTTTCTCGCCGTTTTTTCATTTTCCACGAAAAAATAATCCAAGTTCATAATATATTCCTTAACAGCAGGAGCAAAATACTCAATCGGCGAATTTTCCGATAAATAGGCAGGAAGTAAAAACAGCATAATATTGTGTATCAATTGATTAAATAAAAAAAGAATTTTTCAACTTACCAAAGTTAAAAAATTCCCTTTGTGAACGATAAAATTTAATATACTTTAACTATTGTTTTCAGGCCAGTAGTGGCTGTCTGGATACTCTCTCTTCCCGAAAATAGCAGTCCCCACACGGATAATCGTAGAGCCCTCCTCTATCGCCGTTTCCAAATCCCCACTCATTCCCATGGACAGCTCCTTCATCTCTACATTTGGAATATTTTCGGCTATGATTTCCTGCTGAATTTTCTTCAACATCTGAAAACATTTTCTAACTTCTTCTATCTCAGCACTAAACAGCCCTATGGTCATTAACCCTTTGATTTTCAATCTGTCCAAAGTCGCTACTTTCTTCACGAAATCCACCGCTTCACTTGGGTCAAGACCAAACTTGCTGTCTTCATAAGAAGTATTCACTTGAATCAAAACTTCGATGGTTTTATCCTCATATTCAAGGCGTTGCTGTAGTTTTTCAGCAGCATCCCAGCGGTCTAAACTCTCTATACACGCCACCTCTGCTTTTAGAATATCTTTAATTTTATTGGTCTGAAGATGCCCTATAAAATGCTTAGTATGAGAAACTTCCTTTAGTTCTTCATATTTATCTCTCAGCTCCTGCACTTTGTTCTCACCTATCAAGGTTTCTCCCGCAGCCAGAGCCAGTTTTATTCTATCCGCAGGAACGGTTTTTGTCGCCAAAAGGAGTTTTACTTCTTCTGGATTTCTCCCCGCTTTTTTACAAGCCTCAGCCATTCTGGCTTTGATTTCTGCTATATTTTGTGCTATTTCGTTCATTTTGGTTATTTTTTATTTTCTAATTCATTTATTATATTCATTTTCAATGAAGTATGGAGATAATCCTTAGCTTCCGCATAAGAAATTTTGTATTTTCTTTCTATATTTCTAAACCGCTCTGGAAAATACTGTAAATGAGTATCATAGTAACTATCAAGCTGAGCATCCGAAGGCATCTCAAATTCCAATTTTATTTGGAATCGTCTCATCAGTGCTGTATCTATCAGTTCTGGGTGGTTGGTAGCAGCTATCAAAATGCTGTCTTTCGGGAAATAGTCTATCAGCTGGATAAGTGTATTTACCAAGCGCCTCATTTCACCGACATCCTTGTCATCATTACCCCGCATTTTCCCAACTTGGTCGAACTCGTCCAAAAAAAGAACCGCCTTTTCTCTTGCTGCTTTATCAAAAACCGTTTTTAGATTTCTCCCTGTATCGCCTATTTTAGAGGAAATAAAGTTTGTTAAATCCAAAATCAGGATATTTTTGCCAAGTGCTTTTGCTACGGCCTTTGCTGCAGCCGTCTTTCCGCATCCAGAATGCCCGTGGAATAGGATTTTATTATCAACAGCCAAGCCATATTTATCTAATTCATCAAAAAACCGATGTTCTTTAATGACTTGTTGTACGCTATTTCTGTTCTCCTCGCTGAGGAAAATATTTTCTAAATCTAAACTCTCTTTATCACTAATAATCAAATCAAAAGAACTCATAACTAAAATAAAAAAGGAACTCTTAAAACTTTATAAAGTTAAGAAATTCCTTTGTAATATGCGTAAAAAATAATGTATTTAATTAAAAATCCTCTCTTTCAGGTCTTTCAGGTATTTTTTAATTTCTTTATCCACCTTAGAGACATCTTTTATCGTTTCACAAGCGTACATGACGGTCGTATGGTCTTTACCTCCCATTTCTTCGCCTATCTTGGCAAATGTAGCATTGGTATATTCTTTTGAAAAATACATTGCAAGCTGCCTCGGCAAGGCAATTTCTCTTTTTCTGGTTTTAGATAAAAGCTGCTCTTTACGAATTCCAAAATAATCGCAAACCACATCTTGAATATACGGAATATTGATAGTTTTTTTCTGATTTGCAGCTATTTTATTAATCGTTTCTTTTAACAAATCAAGGCTTAAATCCGACTTGTAAATCATCGAATGTGCTATAACGGAATTGATTACCCCGATAAGTTCTCTCACATTAGAATTAACCTCCGAAGCCAGAAAATCTATCATTTCTTCGGTTAGTTTTATTCCATCTCTGCTGAGTTTATCCGTAATGATTTTCTTTCTTGTGGAAAAATCCGGTGATTTTACTTCAGCGGAAAGCCCCCATTTGAAACGGGATACAATTCTTTCCTGAATATCTTGAATATCAACAGGTGCTTTATCAGAAGTGAGAACTATCTGTTTTCCATTTTGGTGCAAATGATCAAAAATATGGAAAAACATGTCCTGCGTCGCCGATTTTCCAGAAAGGAACTGAATATCATCAATAATCAAAACATCCACCATTTGGTAGAAATTCCCAAAATCTGTTTTGTTCTGCGACTTTGCCGCTGCTACAAACTGCTGGATAAATTTTTCCGAAGAAAGATACAAAACCACTTTCTCTGGAAATAAATTTTTCACTTCCAGCCCAATAGCATGCGCCAAATGGGTCTTCCCAACTCCTACGCCTCCGTGAATAAACAGCGGATTGAAAGAAGTCTGCCCTGGTCTGCCAGCAATAGTTTTGGCAACGGTAAAAGCAAATTTATTACTCTCTCCCTCGATGAAGTTTTCGAAAGAAAGGGCAGGATTCAGGTTAGAATCTATATTTACTTTTTTGATTCCCGGAACTACAAAAGGATTTACCACCGAACCCGCAAAAGAAGCTGGTCTAACTTCCTGAACCTTAGGATATTGCTCTCCTCTTCCTTTGTAAGTAACTTCGGTTTTATCTTTGCCTTTTTCTTTCAGCTCAGATACTGAATACCAAAGCTTTACACCTTTTCCTATGTATTTTTTCAGTGCTACAGAGAGCAAAGAAAGATAATTGTCTTCTATATATTCTTTATAAAAATCACTTGGAACGAAAAGCGTAAGATTGCCCTCTACCAAAGACAGCGGCTGGACTTTATCAAATAATAAATCAAAAGAACCTTCCAGTTTTTTCAAATCAGAACTTTCCTCCAAAGAACTCAAATTATCCCTCATAAAAAGCAGACAATTCTCCCATATCATTTTCAAATTCTGATCCATGTTCTATCTTATTATTAGTTAAAAATATTTGATTTTTTTGGTTTAAAGTCCAAACCATTTTTCGATATGGCAAATATGGAAAATTTAATTTTTAAAAAAAATTTTTGCTCTATTGGTTTTTTAAAAATATATTTGTATGAAGTTTAAAATTTTAACAAATGATTAACATAATACACTCATTACGAGTTCGTTACGGAGAAACCGATCCTATGAAATATGTCTACTATGGTAACTACGCTGAGTATCTGGAAGTTGCCCGAGTTGAACTTTTTCGTGCTATCGGAATTTCATACAATGAGATAGAAAAAAGAGG
>CAUQHD010000077.1:0-7218 GCA_963517805.1 uncultured Flavobacteriaceae bacterium
TCCCACTCGGAACACATTTTTATCCTGCAAAATGCTGAATTGTTTGAAATGGAAAGGTTTCATCCTTTGAACCATTTAGAATATTTCATAAAACCATTCACCGCCCATAGACAGGTGTAATACAAGGACTTTACCATCGAAAATCCCATAAACTCCCTATACACCAAATATTGGTCTTTTATGATATCTTTTTTCTTTCGGGAAACACTACCTTCGCGCATTCTGTATTTAGCCAAAGTCTCACGGAGAGGCTTTCCCACAGGGATTTCCTTTAACAAATTCAGCCACATCACATGGTCTTCTCTCTTGCTTTCCGTGGGAAAATAAAATTTTCCCACTCGCTGACTGTCATACATGGACGACAGCAGAGAAAGGCGACAGGTTTTCAATAAATTATCAAAAGTCACCTCTACATCTGCCTGAAAATCTTTGAGAATAGGAACTAAACGCTCATCACATCGGGCATAGCTGGAATAGGCTAACTCGGCTTTGTTTTCTTCCATAAAACCTATCATTCGTTCCAAAAACAAAGGCTCCCAATAATCATCACTATCCAAAAAGGTGATATACCTTCCCGATGCTCTTTCAAGGCTTTTGTTTCGTGCATTTCCTGCGCCGCCATTTTGTTCGAGGACTTGCAGTTTTATTCTTGGATCGTTATATTTTTTGATGATTTCAGCAGTGTTATCGCTTGATTTATCATCAGTAATCAGCCACTCCCAATCCTGAAAAGTCTGAGCAAGAACAGATTTTATGGTCTCTTCTATAAACTCAGAAGAGTTGTAGCTCGGGGTAATGATAGAAACTTTCGGTGTCATTTATTTTTCAAACATTTGTCTTGTGATAAAATCTTTTTCTAAACTCCAGTTCCTCGCTGGAGAATATTCTCTTCCATAGGAAATAATCTGCAAATGTAGTTTATTCCAATCTTTCTGAGGAAAAAGTTTTTTGGCATCAGCTTCGGTTTGGACTACATTTTTGCCTTCTGTCAATTTCCAAAGTTTCATCAGCCGATGAATATGCGTGTCCACAGGAAACGCTGGGAAACCAAACCACTGGCTCATCACCACAGAGGCGGTTTTGTGCCCTACGCCTGGGAGTTTTTCTAATTCCTCAAAAGTCTGCGGCACCACACCTTCATAGTCCCTGAGCAGCATTTCTGCCATGCCTTTCAAGTTTTTGGCTTTGGTGTTTGAGAGGCCGATTTCTTTTATTAAATCCTTTATTTCTGCTACTTCCAGCCTTGCCATGGCTTGTGGCGTTCCTGCAACTCGGAAAAGCTCAGGAGTGATTTCGTTCACTTTTTTATCCGTAGTCTGCGCCGAAAGAGCCACCGCTACCAACAGCGTATAGGCATCCGTATGGTGCAGGAAGATGGGAACTATGGGATAGAGTTTGTCCAGCTCTTTTCTCACAAAATCGGCTCTTTGTTTTTTGGTCATTATCAAAAGATTTGTGGCAAAAATAATGAATTAATCATATTTTTTTTGATAAAAATAACATTTCTATTATATAAAATCACTATATTTGTTATAGTTTTTTTAATACTATTTAGATATGGGCATCGTTCGTTTTGGAGTTTCTTTAGAGGAAGACCTTTTAGAGGCATTAGATAAATATGCTGAGGAGAATTTGTTTAAAAATCGTTCTCAGGCAATCAGATATCTGATTAACAAGAGTTTAGTTACGGAAAAATGGGATAATGATGCCATAGTGGCTGGTTCTATTACCCTAGTGTTTGACCATCATAGAAGGGAATTGGTAAATAAACTTACCAACATCCAGCATAGATATCATGACAATATTTTGTCTTCTCTGCACTTCCATTTGGAGCATGATTTGTGCATGGAGATTATCGCTGTGAAAGGGAAATCTTCTGTTCTGATAGAACTTGCCAATAGCCTTATTTCTGTAAAAGGAATAGAGCATGGAAAACTTACAGCTACAAAGGCCGATTAGTAAAATATTCTAAACATAAAAAAAGCAGAAATCTATGTTTCTGCTTTTTGGTTTTAGTTTCCTCTTTCTTCCATCTGCTCTTTAGATGGCGGAGGCGGCATTCTCCTTTCATCCTTTCTTTTTGGGTGGCTGGACTGCCATTTTTCGTACTGCTCAGGTGTAAGGATTTTTTTGAGTTTTCGCTGATGTCTCTCATGAAGTTTTTCCTTGTCCGCTTTATGCTCTTTGCGAAGTTCTTCCAGCTGTTTTGTTTGTTTTTCGGAAAGATTGAGTTCTTCTAATCTTTTTCCTCTGCCTTCTTTACCTCTTTCCATTTTTCTTTGTTCTGGACGATGACAACCATGTTCCTTCGGAGCTTCTTGTGCTGATACGAAACCAAATGCTCCGACTAGTGCTAAACTTAAAATTAACTTTTTCATAATGTTCAAATTTTTACGATTTTCTATTTGTTTGATTCGTTTTTTTGGTCAAGGTTAAGTTTGTAAAAGTTAAACTTCTATTAAGTTTTATTAAATTTCTTCTAAAGAATCATTATCTTTGGGCAACTTTCTAAAATTTATCTAAAATGAAGATTTTATATCAAAAACTAATCTCTTGTGCCGTTTTTAGTGTCTTTACGCTGAACTACGCGCAGGAAATCACTTTAAACAAAATACATTCAGGGTATTACAGAACTGAGTTTATCTATGGAATAAACTCCATGAACGATGGAGAACACTACACTGTTTTGGAAAAAGATGGAATCGTGAAATATTCCTACAAAACAGGAAAAAAAATAGAAACCATCTTAGAGGCTAAGATACAGGACTATACATTTTCTCACGATGAGAGTAAAGTACTGGTTCTGAACGAACAACAGCCTATCTACCGCCATTCTTTCCTAGGAAAATACCATGTGGTAAATCTCAGTAAAAACGGAAAAATAACTGCCCTAAACAACGGAAACTGGGTTCAGGAGCCTAAATTCTCTCCTGATGGAAGGTTCGTGGCTTTTATCTCTGGGAACAATCTTTATTATCAAGACCTCAGCTCTGAAAAAATTACCCAAATCACTTTCGATGGTGAGAAAAATAAAATCATTAACGGACTGGCAGACTGGGTGTATGAGGAGGAATTCGGGCATGCAGACATGTACCAATGGGCAAAAAACAGCGAAAGTCTGGTTTTCGTGAAATTTGATGAAAGCCAAGTAAAAGAAATGAATATGCAGGTTTTCAATGGAAATCTGTATCCGCAGGATTTTCGTTTCAAATATCCGAAAGCTGGAGAAGAAAACTCAAAAGTTTCGGTATACGCCTATGATTTAAAACTAAATAAATCCACGCAAATCAATCTTGCTAACTTTGAAGCTTACTATATCCCACAGGTTTTCCAGACTGCGCAGCCAAACGAAATAGCGATAGCTACTTCCAACAGACATCAGAACAAGCTGGAAATCATCAAGATAAATACTAAAAACTATTCTGCCAAGAAAATCCTAACCGAAACAGATGCCGCTTGGATAGAAACGGACAATCTTTCTTTGGAATTTCTGGAGGACAATTCTTTCCTTTGGGCATCGGAAAGAGATGGTTTTAGACATTTTTACTGGTACACACCTGATGGAAAACTGAAAAAACAAATTACCAAAGGCAACTGGGAAATCACTGACTACTATGGTTTTAGCCCAAAAAATTCTGAAATCTTGGTGCAGACTACTGAAAAAGGCAGCACCAACAGAGTGGTGAGCAAAATAAACATCAAGACAGGGAAAAAGCAGATAGTTTCTGAATTGACTGGAACTAATAATGCTGATTTCAGCAAGTCTTTCCAATATTTCATCAACACGCATTCTTCCGCAGAACAGCCGAATACTTACACTTTGAGGGATTTTAACGGGAAAACACTGCGAGAATTACAGAATAATAATTCGGTGCTGAAAAAACTGCAGTCAGATGGTTTCGTAGCCAAAGAATTTTTCCAAATTCCAAACAAAAACGGCGACCAGATGAACGCTTGGATGATAAAACCCAAAGACTTCTCGCCTAACAAGAAATATCCTGTGCTGATGTACCAGTATTCTGGCCCTGGCTCACAACAGGTAAGCAATGCTTGGGACGGCAGAAACGCTATTTGGTTTAACCTTTTGGCTCAAAAAGGATACATTGTGCTTTGTGTAGATGGGCGTGGAACGGGCTATCGTGGAACGAAGTATAAAAAAGCAACTTACAAGAATTTAGGAAAATACGAAATAGAAGACCAAATCGCTGCTGCACAGTGGATCGGTTCACAGAGCTTTGTAGATGCTGGGCGAATTGGGATATTTGGATGGAGTTTTGGTGGGTATATGGCAAGTCTGGCGATGACCAAAGGATCAGATGTTTTCAAGGTAGGAATCGCTGTGGCACCAGTAACCACTTGGCGTTATTATGACACGATTTATACAGAAAGATATCTACAAACTCCACAAGAAAACCCACAAGGATACGATGAAAACTCGCCTATCAATTTCGCTGGTTTGATGAAAGGAAAATTCCTACTAATCCACGGAACAGCAGATGACAATGTCCATTATCAAAATGCTGTAGAAATGGCGGAAGCTCTTATTCAGAAAAACAAAGAGTTTGAATTCATGACCTATCCAGACAAAAACCATGGAATATATGGTGGAAACACAAGACTACATCTATACCAAAAAATGACAAACTTTATTTTAAATAATCTATAATTATGAAAAACAAACATCCAAAAGGTTTGCCCTATCTCTTCTTCACAGAAATGTGGGAAAGATTCGGTTATTATTTGATTTTAGGAATCTTCGTGTTGTATATGATTGATGCTGACAAGGGCGGTTTAGCCTTTGATAGCAAACATGCTGATGACATCTTTGGGACATTCATTGCCCTTACCTACCTTACGCCTTTCCTTGGTGGGTTTCTTGCAGACAGGCTGCTGGGATACATCAAGGCGATTTATATTGGCGGGGCGCTTATGGGACTGGGCTACATTGGTTTAGGACTTTTCAAAGATGTGTCCATGTTCTATGTATCCATGGGGCTGATAATCATCGGTAATGGATTCTTTAAACCAAGTATTTCTACACTTTTAGGAAATCTCTATTCTGATGACAAGTATAAAGCCAATAAAGACGCAGGATACAACATCTTCTACATGGGGATAAATATCGGGGCTTTTGTATGTAATATCATTGCTGCCTATATGAGAAATAAATACGGCTGGGGCGAGGCTTTCGTAACGGCTGGAGTAGGAATGTTTTTAGGACTGATTATTTTCTCTATTGGTAAAAAACATGTCGTTCATGCCAATGTAATGAAACCTGTCCAAGAGGGCGATACCACTATCAGTTCCATCTTGGTAAAAGTATTCGTTCCTGCAATCATTGCAGGAGTTATCGGCTGGATAATCCCTGGGAATATCTTTGGGTCGGATTCTACTGATGCCTTTATATTTGCGTGTATTCCTGTTATTTTGTTTTATATTTTTATTTACATCAGTGCAAACGCAGAGGACAAGAAACCTATTGGGGCCTTGTTGGCGATATTTGCGGTGAGTATGATGTTCTGGGCTGTATTTAAACAAAACGGAACTGCCCTTACCCGCTGGGCAAATTACTACACAGACAGAAGTGTTCCTGCTACTTTAGAAAAACCGCTAGAAAGTATCTATTTGGTTGATACAAAAGACTACAATACAAAAGAAATTGCAGTTTATGACAATCAGTTCCAAACTGTAAAAGGCGAAGATGGAAAACCTAAAAAAGAACAAGGAAAAGACATTTATTTCAAAAATATAAACAAAGAACAAAAAGCAGAACTAGAAGCCAATCCAGACAAGAAAGTATATCTCTACAATACCGAGCTGTTCCAGTCTATCAATCCTTTCTGGGTTATCGCCCTTACACCAGTGGTGGTAGGCTTCTTTATGATGCTTCGTAGAAAAGACAAAGAGCCTTCTACTCCTGCAAAGATAGTTTTAGGATTATTCCTATCTGCTCTCAGCTGTCTCGTGATGGTAGGCGCAGTATATGCAGGAGATAATGGTGCTTACAAAGTGTCACCACTTTGGCTGTTTGCTGCTTATGGAATCATCACAGTAGGCGAACTCTGTTTGTCTCCTATGGGACTTTCTTTGGTTTCTAAACTTTCTCCACCGAGAATTACAGCGCTCATGATGGGCGGATTTTTCCTTTCTACATCGATAGGGAACAAACTCTCTGGTATATTGGCAAGTATGTGGTACAGCTACGAAGACAAAGCCTATTTCTTCTGGGTAAACTTCGCCCTGCTGCTCATCGCCACACTGCTGGGAGTAGCCATCCTAAAACCGCTGAATAAAGCCATGAAAGAAAAAGGCGTGAAATAAACCGAAAATCATAAAACTCCCGCGTTGTCATCAGCGCGGGAGTTTTTCTAATTTAATATCAATATGGCTTTGAGTTATTTCCTTTTGTAGGTTTTTGTAATAAAAAGTATAGTAGATGAGACAACCGCCGCTGGCAGTGATTGAAGGAAGGAATTTTGCTTTTTAGATAACTGACAGAGCTAATTATCATCACTGCTGCTAAATAATATCCTTTGAAAATTTCTCATTTTTCTCACCTTATTTTATGAAGGTTTCGCAGCCGTAAAACATCTACTATACTATATGAATACTCTGCAAACATAGTATAAATAGATTATTATTATATTATGTTTGTTAAAATTTAGAAAAATTTGCTGTTTTGAGTTGTTTGTTTGGGGTATTTTTCTTTCATTTGTGTAATTTTAACCTAAAAAAGAATATTATTCTATGGAAAGAATTGATAAACTGGATGATAAAGACCTTGCGTTACTTAGAATTTTACAAAATAACTCCAAAAAGACAATAAAGGAACTCGCTGCAGAAGTCAATCTCTCACCTACTCCCGTTTTCGAGAGGGTGCGGAGGCTGGAAGAAAACGGCTACATCAAAAGATATTCCATCGTGATAGATGCCGAAAAGCTCAACAGGGGATTTAGTGTTTTTTGCAGAATCAAGCTGAAAGCACACGACCGAGATATCGGTATCCAGTTTGCTCAGGAAGTTTTGGCTCTTGATGAAATCACCGAATGCTACAACATTTCTGGGGATTTTGACTATTTATTGAAAATTCAGGTTCGCGATATGAAACATTACCAAGACTTTATCTTCAATAAACTGGGTCGCCTTGATACCATCGGCAGTACGAACAGCACCTTTATCATGGAGGAAATAAAGAACATCTACGGCATAAATATATAA
>CAUQHD010000078.1:0-7120 GCA_963517805.1 uncultured Flavobacteriaceae bacterium
TTAGTATTCCAGTCCTTTGCTCCATCGATATATTCATTAGGATTTTTAAGCATCAGAAGCAACTTTACCCCTCCTAAAAAACTATTTTTAATCCTAATCTGCTCTATATCCTTCCAAGCAATAAGCCTCAGATTTTCTTTTTCAGAAACTAAATCAACGATTCCTTCCTCATTAATTAAAAGTCCTGCTTTATCATTTTGTTTTCCTTTTTTACGAAAAAATTTCACTATTTGTAAAACTAAAGAAAACAAAATAACCACCGCCAAAATCCCTAATAATATCTTACTCATATCCGAAGAACCACCTTCCTCTTTCAGGATTTTGATAAATCTTCTCAAAACAAATGTCAGTATAGAAATGTGTAGAACGCCCAACAATACTGATTGATTGTCATTTCCTAAAACTACTGGATAAAATTTTTCTCTGCTCATACTAATTCTGCATTCTTAGATAAATTTTCTGGTCTTTCTTCATCACTGTTCCTGCTTCTGGGAACTGTTCCATGATTTTCCCAACACCCTTATATTCAACCCTATAACCAAGATTTTCCAGCTGAGGAACAATATTTTTCCCTATCAATCCCACTAATTCTGGCATTTGTCCTCCGTTTATCTTTATTTTAGGATTGCTTACAGTCATTTTTTTCAAATCTACCTTTTGGTCTTTCAGCATATCTTCTCTCATATTCAGCGGGGTTTTTAGGAAAGTTTTTCCCGCTATTTCCTTGAATACCGGTGCAGCAACTACGCCTCCATAATAATTCCCTTGAGGCTGATTTACCATAACCATGCATGTATATTTAGGATTATCTGCTGGATAAAACCCTGCAAAAGAGGCCTGATATTTTCCTCCTTCTTTCCAATATTCAAAACGCGCCGTTCCAGTTTTTCCTGCCATCTTGAGGTTAGGCGTGAAGATACTTTTGGCTGTTCCTTTTTCCACTGCTTTGGTAAGGGCTTCGGTCATCATTTTTATAGCTTTATCAGAAGCCATTTTATTTACCATTACCTCTGGTTTCGCTTCATAAACGACTTTACCATCTCTCATGATTTTATCAATGAAAAGAGGTTTTACCATCTTACCTTTATTAGCAATGCCGTTATAAAAGGTTGTCAACTGCAAAAGATTGAAACTCGATGCATATCCATAAGATAGGGATGCAAGTGTAGCCTTGTTCCATCTTGGGTTTTCAGGAGTTACTATAAATGGTCTGGTAACGCCGGGCAGCTCAATTTCCATTTTATCAAACATTTTCCAGCGTTTGAGATGATTGATAAAGATTTTAGGGTTTTCTGCATAAGACTTCACTATAAGCTTAGCAGAACCGACATTACTAGACTGCGCTAGAATATCGCTGATTTCATAAAGCCCGCCGCCATGTCCATCACTTATTTTCTGTCCTGCATAGTTCCAAGTACCGTCCCCCGTATCAACTTTTGTGTTTTCATCTACGAAACCATCATCCATAGCTGCCAATAGAGAAACAACCTTAAAAGTAGAGCCTGGTTCTGTAACATCTTTCAGGGCATAGTTGTAGGCATCTACATACTGCCCATCTTCATTTCTTCTAAGATTTACCATTGCCCGAACTTTCCCTGTTTCTACCTCCATTACCAAAACGCTCCCATGATGTGCCTGAAATGCAATCAGCTGCTTTTCCAAAGCCGAATGGGCAATATCCTGAATCCTTAAATCTAATGTAGTATAAACATCCTGTCCATCAACAGGTTCTTTAACCTTCCAATAATCAATGGGTTTCCATTGTGTGGCATTGACCCGCTGAACCAAACGGAAACCATCCTGCCCTGAAAGGTATTTGCTGAACGCCCCTTCAAAACCAGATTTTATGCTGCCTCTATCCACACCTATTGTTCCCGACCCAATCTGATTGGTCGCCAAAATTCTTTTATAATTAGGCTCTATGATTAAGCATCTGTTTTTCTTGTATTCTTTTGTTTTTGGGTTGTATGAGCTAAAAATAGGAAGTTTTTTCAGTCTATTCATCTGCTCAAAATCCAAATTAGTAACCAATGAATAGTATTGATTATTCTTCTTCTTCTGCTGGTCAAAAACACTTCTATACTGCCGCCTTGGTTTCCCGAAGATTTTATTTAAAGAATCTGTGAGCTTTGCAATATTTCTTTCGTATGCCGTGTCTTTAATTACCTTAAAATCAATGAATATATTATACTTTATAACCGTAGTTGCAAGGATAGAACCATCTGAGGCGTAGAGATTTCCGCGTGCTGCTTTTACAGTATCTTCTTTGTAATTGGGCTGAATATAATTTTTTTCTATATCTTTTACATTAGAATCGTTCTGTAAGGCTACAATCCTCCCAATAAAAACCATAAAAGTAACCAGCACCACAGCAACGAAGATATAACCCAGCTGCAGAGCTTTGGTTCGTTTATTTTCGTATTTATTTTGTTTTGCCATGCCGTGTTGTGCTATCTAATTTTACAAAAATTTTCAATGGATGGGTTTCCAGAGCCATTAGGGAATCTTTTTCTACTTCTTTGCTCAGCTCAGATTCTAATTTTATTTTTATCAATTTACTTTGCGCATAGGCATTCTGAGACTTATATTCCTCAACTTGGTTTTTAAGTTCATTTATCCGTCCTATTTTCTGATTAACCAAATGATTACTATAAATGATAATCATAATCAGTATAAAAATCAGCAAAAAGTATTTATAATGCGCCTTTACTTCATCTCTGTTCAAGAAATTTCCCTTTAATATATCTACTAAAGTCAGTTTCTTTCTTGTTTTCGGATATGTTGCATTACTTTTTGCCAAAATATGATATTTAAAATTATAATTTTATTCCAACTCTCATCTTTGCGCTTCTCGCTCGGGAGTTTTCTTCTATTTCTTCATCCGAAGGGATAATTGCCTTACTATGAGGAAGATGAAAAACTTTATCATAATTCCCAAAAATATCTCTCTCTGGCTCTCCCTCAAACATTCCATTTTTCAGGAATTTTTTAACCAAACGGTCTTCCAGCGAATGATACGAAATAATTACTAATGCGCCTCCTTTTTTCAAAATTCGGGAGGATTGCTGCAGCATTTCTTTTAACGCTTCCAGCTCTTGATTAACCTCAATCCGAACCGCCTGAAATATCTGCGCAAAAAACTTATTGCTTTTGTGTGCTGGGATATAGGAAAAAACTTTTTTCAAATCTTCCGTTGTTTCTATCTTTTTTTCTTTCCTTTTATGGACTATTTCCCGTGCCAGTTTTCGCGCCTCCCTTAGCTCACCATAATAATAAAAAATATCCGCAAGACGCTCTTCTTCATAGTCATTAATAACTTCTTGCGCATTAAGTCTCTGCATTACATTCATTCTCATATCCAAAGGTGCATCACTCCTGATGGAAAAGCCTCTTTCTGCTTCATCAAACTGGTGAGAGGAAACCCCCAAATCCCCCAAAACACCATCCACCTGAGTAACACCATACATTAAAAGAGAGTTTTCTAAAAATCTGAAATTTTGGTTAATCAATGTAAATCTTGGGTCGCCAATAGTATTACCCAAAGCATCCATATCTTGGTCAAAAGAATACAACTTACCTTTTTCCGACAATCGGCTCAATATCTCTCTTGAATGTCCGCCGCCGCCAAAGGTAACATCTACATAAACCCCATCCGGATTAACCAACAGAGCATCAATACTTTCCTTTAATAAAACTGGTTTATGATACATCTTCTAATTTTCTACATCTATTCTGCCCATTACTTCTTCCGTGAGTTTGCCAAAATCCTCTTCACTAATTGAAATAACACTCTCATAGGCTTCCTTGTCCCAGATTTCAAAAAAAACTCCTGCACCGGAAACAACAACATCTTTGTTCAAGCCCGCAAAGATTTTTAAATCTTTTGGAACTAAAATCCGCTCCGAAGCATCCACTTCTATATTTTTTACTCCCGCTGTGAAAATCCTTATAAAATCTGCGTTTTTTCTTACGAAACGATTCAGCTCATTGAGTTTTTCCATAACGCCATTCCACTGGCAGAGCGGATAAACTTCTAAGCAATTCTGAAACACAGAACGCTTTATCACAAAAGTTTTTTCTGTGATATTTTCTAGATGATTTATCAGAGACTGTGGCAGTTTCAGCCTTCCTTTATCATCTATTTTGCACTCATATGTTTCATAAAAATGTTCCATTTGGGGACAAATTTATATATTAATTTCTAAAAATTCCCACTTTTTCCCACTTTTAAAACTTAATGTTAATAACTTTTAATCAAACCTTTATCTAAAAACGCTCATATAGCTTTGTTTAGATAAATCTAAATTTTAGCATTTTTTATTAAAATACTTTTCAATTAATATTTTTTTATTTCATTTTTTTTGTATTTTTGCGAGTGCAGGATTTGTGTAAAGTATGATTTTTAAATCTATCATGTTTAAAAAGGAAAAAAACTTCACTTTTTTAGAAAAAGGGGAAGGACATCCTATGGTTCTTCTGCATGGGCTTATGGGAGGGCTCAGCAACTTCGAGGAGATGGCAGATTTCTTCGCAGACAAGGGCTTCAAAGTGTATGTCCCTCAGCTGCCTGTATATGATTTGCCCGTGCTAAATACTAACCTCACAAGCCTTGCAAAATTCGTAGGAAAATTCATCAAACATCAGATAGGAAAACCTGTGACTTTAGTAGGAAACTCCATGGGAGGGCATATAGGACTTATACTTACTCTGGCTCGTCCAGAATATGTTCATTCTCTTGTTCTTACGGGAAGTTCAGGGCTTTATGAGCGTTCTTTCGGAGATAGTTTCCCAAGAAAAAGCGACAAAGAATACATCAAAAGAAAAACCCAAGAAGTTTTTTATAACCCCGATGTAGCGACAGATGAACTTGTGGATGAAGTTTTCAGCATCGTAAATGACCGAATGAAAGGCATAAAAACAGTAATGCTGGCAAGAAGTGCCATCAAACATAATATGCAGAATGAACTGCCTAACATCAAATGTCCTACCTGCATCATCTGGGGAAAACAAGACAATGTAACTCCGCCAGATGTGGCCATAGAGATGAACAGGCTGATACCTAATTCGGAGCTGTTTTGGATAGACCAATGTGGACACGCCGCAATGATGGAAAAACCAGAGGAATTTAATGGAATTCTCTACAACTGGTTAAAAGATAAAGTTTAACAAATGGAAGTTAGTTACTAGCTTCCATTTTTCAAATACAAAATTTAGAAATGAAAATAAAATCTGTTTCTTTCGTAAAAAGCAGCCAAAAATGGCAGGACTGCCCAGCACCAAATCTTCCGGAATACGCCTTCATCGGGCGAAGTAATGTAGGAAAATCCTCCCTAATAAATGCCCTAATGAACCAAAAAGACTTAGCTAAAACCTCGCAGACACCAGGGAAAACACAGCTTATCAATCATTTTTTAGTCAATGAAGAATGGTACCTTACCGACCTGCCCGGCTACGGCTACGCAAGAGTTTCTAAATCGCAGAGAAAAGATTTTGAAAAGCTGATTACCAACTATATTCTCAACAGAGAAAACCTCGTTCATCTATTTGTTTTGGTGGATATCCGCCACCTGCCGCAGAAGATAGATTTGGAATTTATAGAGTGGTGCGGAGAAAACCAAATTTCTTTTTCCATCATCTTCACTAAATCAGACAAGATGAAAACCCAAGCTGCCGCAGAAAAAAGCGTTGCAGAATACAAGAAAATTCTTTTAGAAACTTGGGAAGAACTACCCAATATTTTTGTCACCTCAGCAGAGAAAAAACTGGGCGAAGAGCAGATTTTGAATTTCATAGAAGAAACCAACAAAATCATTTCTACTAAATGAAATTCATAGAATTTTTTATTGGCTTTCGATTACTTTATGCCCAATAATAGCGACCAGTATTATCAGTTTCTTCATATGGAACTTATCCGAGTCTTTATTATGGTGCATTATTATGGAAGGATGTGGGATTTTAGCGGGAATATATTTAGCAGAATACATTAGGAAAAAATATGGTTGCTCTAATTTCTACTCCAAACTAATGAACACCTCAGATTTAGATGAAAAATAATATAATTAAATATGTCATTATAGGATTAGGACTGTTAGCCGCAGGTATGTTTTTAAAAAATTTATTCAAAGATAAACCTGAACAAAATGAAGCGATTATCAATGACTGGAAAAAAGACCAAAACGGCTGTCTAAAACTAGGAACAGAGAACCTCGCCATTGAACTAATAGCAAAACACAACCTAAACCACTCTTCAAAAGAAAAATTTATCAATGTTTTTGGAGAACCCAATGAAAAAAAACTTATCAATGATACAGAAGTATTAGTCTATTATTTTGATACTTTATGCGATGTTCAAGAACAGGATAAATGCTATGCCGAATTCTATTTCAAAAGTGGATTATTAACTTCAACAGAATTTCTATGTGAATGAAAAGCAAATGAGTTTATAGTATTATGGGATTATTCTATAAAGTTTCTAACAAGCAATCCTTAAAGGATAGAAATCAAATTTTTAAAGATGTAGGTATTCCTGCCCTTGAAGATAATGGTTTTATTCATCCTGTTTTTAAAACTTCTTGGGATGGACAATACAACCATTCTATAAAAGGCTATTGCTATGAATTTGCTCGATTACAGCAGAATAAATATCTTGAAATCATAAACACTTATATACTTAGCGGCGAATCTCGGATACAAATTTATCTGAATATTTTTGAGATTTCTCCCCAATTAGAATCAGTAACTGAATTAAACAAATATGAAGGATTAAATTTCAGTATTCCTCCCAATAATATAACAAGAATGCTGTTACGAAGTGATGATTATAAAGGTCCTCCTATATTCTATATGATTTTTCTTCCAGAACACAAGATAGGAAACTACTATACAAAGGCTGGATATGAAATAGAGCTTAAAAAGCTAAAGGTTTTAATCCAATCAGACATGAAAAATATCAATGAGTTTATAAAAAGATGGTATGAACTCAACAGCCCCAACATTATAAATTTGGGGAACAATGCACATTAGTTTATGAATACAGGGTATTAAAGATGATTGGAACTACTCATTCCGAAAAAAGATTTTCTTCTTCCTTTTCAAAGAAAGTGTCTATCAGTAGATTTTC
>CAUQHD010000079.1:0-7090 GCA_963517805.1 uncultured Flavobacteriaceae bacterium
ATTAAAAGATCTTCTATTAAAATTAAGTTGCAAAGATAGTAATTTTATTTGAATATGAAATATAATTTATCATTTGTACTTTATTTAATAAAAAGAAAAAACATTTAGGGGTAAAGAAATAATTTAATTTTTATATAATTCACAATAGTTTTTTTAGCCTAAAAATTCATTAACTTTGCCTATTAGTTTTTTCATATGATATCAGAAGAAAATATAGACATAAAGAAAGAGATTTTTGTAAAAAATGCCCATCTTAACAATCTGAAAAACATAGATGTAGTCATTCCTAAGAATAAGTTGGTAGTTATTACAGGAGTGTCTGGGAGCGGCAAATCTTCTTTAGCATTTGACACTATTTATGCCGAAGGACAGCGGCGATATGTGGAGAGTTTAAGCTCGTATGCCCGTCAGTTTTTGGGCAAATTAGAGAAACCAAAGGTGGATGATATCAAAGGATTAGCTCCTTCAATCGCTATTCAGCAGAAAGTAATTTCTTCCAACCCGCGTTCCACAGTGGGGACATCTACGGAGGTTTATGATTACCTGAAGCTACTTTTTGCCAGAATAGGGAGAACTTATTCACCTGTTTCAGGACAGGAGGTCACAAAAAACAGCGTTTCGGATGTGATAGATTTCATTAAGACATCTCCGGCAGGCACTGTATTTCTGCTTCGCACTCCTTTGAAATACGAAGTTTCATCGTTTAAAGAAACTTTAAATACTCTTAAAATCTCTGGTTTTACGCGTTTGGAAGTCGCTGGAAATCTTGCAGGAATAGAAGATTTGGAAAGCTTTGGCTTTATTCCGGAAGAAGGTACAGATATTCAGCTTGTTATAGATAGATTTTCTTTTGAAGATGATGAACATTTCTTACAGCGCCTTGCGGATTCTGTGCAGATGGCATTTTACGAAGGCAGAGGATATTGTTCATTAAAAGATGAAAGGGGAGAAGTTAGAGCGTTTTCTAATAAATTTGAGGCCGATGGAATGGATTTCTTAGAACCTAATGTTCATTTTTTTAGCTTTAATAATCCTTATGGCGCATGTCCTACATGCGAGGGATACGGCAAAGTTATAGGCATAGATGAAGATTTGGTCGTTCCTAATAAGGCTCTTTCTGTTTTTGAAGATGCTGTAGCCCCTTGGAAAGGCGATACAATGAGAGAATGGAAGCGCAAATTTATTCAAGTGGCCAAAGATTTCCCTATACACCGCCCTTACCATGAATTAACAAAAGAACAGAAAAAACTCCTTTGGCGTGGAACAGGGAAAAGCAATTTTCCATGTATAGATAATTTTTTCAAGATGCTGGAGGACAATCTTTATAAAATTCAGTACCGAGTAATGCTTTCGCGATACAGAGGCAAAACTCTATGTCCAGACTGCGAGGGGCTCAGACTGCGGAAAGAAACCGAGTGGGTGAAAGTCGGCGGGTATAATATCCAGACATTGGTAGAACTTCCTTTGGATGAGCTTCTTCCGTTGGTTAAAAGCCTGAAACTTACCCAATATGAAAACGAAGTAGCCAAAAGACTTTTGTATGAAATCACTTCCCGTTTAGAATTTCTCATTAAAGTAGGCTTGGGGTATCTTACCTTGAACCGAACTTCCAATACTCTTTCTGGGGGGGAGAGCCAGAGGATAAATTTAGCCACGAGCTTGGGGAGTTCGCTGGTCGGCTCTATTTATATCCTTGATGAGCCTTCTATTGGGCTGCATTCTCGTGATACGGAAAATCTCATCAGTGTTTTGAAACAGCTCTGTGCCTTAGGAAATACCGTAATAGTGGTAGAGCATGATGAAGATGTGATGCGGGCGGCAGACTATATCATAGACATAGGTCCAGAAGCTGGTTTTCTTGGCGGTAAACTGGTTTTTGCGGGAGATTTTAAAGATTTGAAGAAAGCCCAAACCCTTACAGCAGACTATCTCACAGGCAGGCTGAAGATAGAAGTTCCTCCGAAAAGAAGAAAAGCCAAAGAATTTGTCCGCATCAAAGGGGCGAGACAGAATAATCTAAAAAATATAAATGTAGATATGCCTTTGGAGGTGCTTACCGTAGTTACGGGCGTTTCGGGGTCTGGTAAATCTACACTCATGAAAGAGGTTTTAGCTAATGACATCCAAATTCAGCTTGGAATGGGAGGTAAAAAAGGAGATTATGACAGCGTGGAGTTTCCTAAATCTTTAGTAAAAGGTATTGAAATGATAGACCAAAACCCTGTCGGAAAGTCTTCGCGTTCCAATCCGGTAACTTATCTAAAAGCATACGATGACATCCGAGACCTTTTCGCAAAGCAGAAATCAGCGAAAGCAGCGGGATTATTACCCAAACATTTTTCCTTTAATGTAGATGGAGGAAGATGTGATGAATGCAAAGGCGAGGGAGTAATCACTGTTTCTATGCAGTTTATGGCAGATATTGAGCTGGAATGTGAAGTCTGCAATGGAACACGCTTTAAGAGAGAAGTATTGGATATAAAATACAACGAAAAAAATATCTCGGATATTCTGCATATGACCGTAGATGAGGCTCTTTTGTTCTTCGGCACTCATAAAGAAGAAAAAATAGTCACAAAACTACAGCCTTTGCAGGATGTGGGGCTTGGTTATTTACAGCTGGGGCAGAGTTCTTCTACGCTTTCTGGAGGGGAGGCGCAGCGGATGAAACTGGCTTCGTTTCTTGTGAAAGGAGCAACTACAGAGAAAATATTATTCATCTTTGATGAGCCCTCTACGGGGCTGCATTTTCATGATATTAACAAGCTGATGAAATCTTTGCAGGCACTTATTGACTTGGGACATTCAGTTTTTGTGATAGAGCACCAGCCGGACATCATAAAATGTGCAGACTGGATAATAGACATAGGCCCAGAGGCAGGAAAGCACGGTGGCGAAGTAGTATTCAGCGGGGTGCCGGAAGATTTGGTGAAATGTAAGCAGTCACACACGGCGAAATATATAGAAGAAAAACTAAAATAAATACAAGTTTTGCTTCTGAAATAGTTTATCATTTTATAATTTAATTTTAAGAAATGGGAGATTTAAGCTTTGGAGAGATTTTCGTTATTTTTTTAGCAATAGTGATACTATTCGGGCCGAAAAAAATACCACAGATAGCCAGAGAACTAGGGCAGGGACTTAGGAAAATGAAAGGCGCTGTGGATGATATAAAACAAGAAATCATGAAAGAAACGGACGAACCCATATCCGAAATACGCGATGAGATAGAAAAAGCCAAAAAAGAAATAGAAAATCCCGATAAACCTACACAAGAATAAATGGAATTTATTTTACAAGACAAGGAATTATTTCTTTATCTCAACAATTTGGGGAATCCAGCCTTTGATGCCTTCTGGAGTTTCGTTTCTGGGAAATTTTCTTGGATACCGCTTTACGCCGCATTATTGTATTTATTGTATAAAAACTTCACTCCGAGGCAGCTTTTGTATATTCTTTTGCTGTTAGCCTTGGGAATTGCTTTTTCAGACCAGCTGGCGGGTGTTTTCAAGAGAGGATTTCTACGGCTCAGACCCTGCCATGACGAGGCTCTTATCCCTTATATGCGGATAGTGGAATGCGGCGGAAAATACGGCTTCTATTCCAGCCACGCTTCCAATACATTTTTCTTGGCTGCCTATCTAAGTTCGCTACTCGGCGGGCGATACAGGTTTTTAGCCCTCTTTTTGTTCATCTGGGCGGCGGTAGTGTCCTACAGCAGGATTTATCTTGGCGTTCATTTTCCGCTGGACATCCTCACTGGGGCGGTTGCAGGCGCGGTATTGGGGAGAGCTATCGCACTTCTGTTTAATAGGATTTCCCAAAGAAACAAATACTGAAAACACCTTTCAGAACCTTCTACAAAAGCCTTTTTTGCTTCCCGAAGTATATCGGAATGGAGCCGATGTCCCTCCGATGAGGTTAAATATCCCTCCGATGAGACAAAATATCCCAGCGATGAGGTTAAATGTTCCTCCATTGAGGCAAAATATCCCTCCGTTGAGGTTAAAAGCCTCAACGATGAGACAAAATGTCTTAATGATAAGGAAAAAAGCCCCAACGAAGAGACAAAATACCTCAACAGATGGGTAAAATGCCCCTCCGGATATACTTTTAGCCTCAAAAAATACGCTTGAGACCTATCCAGACCTACAAAAAGCGTGTCCGAACCTACAAAAAACATATTCAAACCTATAAAAAGTAGCTTTGGAGGGATAAAATATAGGTTGGGATTGATGAAAATTAGGTTTAAAATTTTAAAAAGTAGATTGGCATTAGCGAAAAGAAAATCAGCACCTGCGAAATGTGTTTTGGTCTTTACAAAATGTAAGTAGGGACTTACAAAAAATCCCTTTGGATGGACAAAGAGAGTGTCCGGAGGGAGAGCGGGGCGGTGTCAGTCGTTATGATAAGGTTTTCCCTGTAAAATAGTGGCGGCGCGGTAGAGCTGTTCTGCGAAGAAAAGCCGAATCATCTGGTGTGTAAAGGTCATCTTAGAGAGCGAAATTTTCCCATCAGCCCTCTGATAGATTTCCTCTGCAAAGCCATACGCCCCACCGATGAGGAAACAGACCCGCTTAACCGATGAACCCAGCCATGCATCCACCTTTGCAGAAAACTCTCGGCTGGTGTATTCTTTCCCTTTTTCATCTAAAAGAATGACCCAATCTGAATTGTCAATTTGGTTTAAGAATAATTTTGCTTCTTCTTTTTTCAGTAAATCGGGCGAGAGGTTTTTGGTTTTTACATCCGGAATGGTGGTGATTTCAAAGTTCCAATGTTTGGGAAGCCGCGCCGTATAGTAGGAAATAAGGGCGGAGATTTCTTTGTCATCAGTTTTTCCGATGCAAATAAGGTTAAATTTCATATACTTTTCTTTATCTTTGCCTGCAAATATAAATAATGCAAGTAAAGTTGAAAAAAACTCTATATAAATTTTATATTTTTTTAGATAATATTTATCTGCCCGTACTGGATATCTCTCTCTGGGGACTTCTGAGGATTTATGTGGGTGGTATTTTCCGAAATCAGGTAATAAAACAGGCTTCCAGCATATCGTGGAGCTTTTTCCTGAGTTTGTTTCCGTTTATTTTGTTTCTGCTTTCGGTGCTGCCGTATCTTCCGCACTATGATGAGCTTTACCATTACATTTTCAAGGTAGCGATGCCGCGCCTTCTTCCAGCACATATGAAATCCGATGTAATAGGCTACATAGAGAGTGATATAATCCCAAATATAAAGCGTATAAGCAACTTTACGGTGCTGCTGGCGGTGATTTTTGCGACAAATGGAACTTATTCGCTGATAAATGGTTTTGATAAAAACACGGAACACCAGCGAGGTTTGGTGCAGGAGTATGTTTTGGCGTTTTTCATTACGCTGGGCTTTACAGGCGTTATCTTGGCGAGTCTTTTCGGGGTCTATTATGCGGAAATTGTGGTGCGTCTGCTGATGCCCGAACAATATGAGCTGAACTGGATTTTAAGCCACCTGACGAAGATTATAGGTCTGGTTTCTTTTCCGCTGTTTTATTTTCTATCGCTGGCATTGCTTTATAGAGTGGGGGCTACGGGCATCCGGCAGATGAACCAAGCTGTACCTGGTGCGGTATTTACCACGGTATTGTTTATGCTTACCACTTATGTTTTTGCGATTTACATCAAGAATTTTGCTCGGTATAATGTTCTTTACGGCTCTATCGGTTCTATGATTTTACTGATGATTTGGGTAAATGTAAATGTAGTCCTTGTCCTTTTAGGAAATGAGCTTAATTTAGCCATTGCTAAAATACATTCCGATAACCGCGAGAAAAAATCATTAGAAAATACTAAATAGAGTTCTCATTTTTAGCCGTACTTTTTAGAAGCAGATAGCCCAAGAATCCAGCAAGGACAGAAGCCGTAAGGATGGCAAACTTCGCAGAATCCTGCAAATCTTGGTTGTCTTTGTAGGAAAGCAGCGCGATAAAAATAGACATCGTAAAGCCTATCCCAGCCAAAAGTCCCGCACCTATCATATGTACCCATCGGCTCTTGTCTGGCAGACTGCTTATTTTCAGTTTAATAGCGATAAAGGAGAAAAGGTTAATACCTATCAATTTACCTAAAATCAATCCGAATACAATTCCATATCCAAAATTGGAGAACAAACCATCTACCATCCCTTCTTTGAAAGTAATATTGGTATTTGCAAGTGCGAAAATCGGCATGATAGCATAACTCACAGGGATATGTAAAAAATGTTCCAGTTTTTCTAATGGAGAGGCTTCTTCGTTATCTGCTTTGGAAGCAGGAATGCAGAAAGCCAATATAACTCCCGCAATAGTCGCATGAATACCAGAATGATGCATGAAATACCATAAAGCACAGCCTGGGATTAAATAAAAAATATGTTTTTTTACTTTTAAAAAGTTCAAAACGGCTAAAATAGCTACGATTATTCCGCTGTATAATAGGTAGTTCCAGTGGATTTCATCGGTATAGAAAATAGCAATCACCACTATCGCACCCAAATCATCTACAATCGCCAAAGCAGCCAGAAATACCTTTACCGCAGAAGGGACACTTTTCCCCAGCATTGAGATAATAGCCAAAGAAAAAGCAATATCCGTAGCCATAGGAATTGCCCAGCCTTTGCTGTATTCCGTGCCATGATTGAACAGCGTGAAAATAACTGCAGGAACGAGCATTCCGCCGATTGCAGCAAAGATAGGAAGCGAGGCATTCTTGAAATTAGATAATTCCCCATCTAAAAGCTCGCGCTTGATTTCTAATCCTACCAAAAGGAAGAAAACCGCCATCAATCCATCATTTATCCAAACACTCACCGAATACGGCCCCCAAGATTGGTCTAAGAAACTCTGAAACCCCTCACTGGCAGAGGAATTGGCTATCATCAGAGAAATCAATACACAGAAAACCAGCAGAATACCAGAGGATTGGCTGTTGCTGAAAAACTCTTTAAAAAACTTGGTTATACGCATATTCAGGGATTTTTAATTTAATGCGCAAATATAAAGAAATTTTTTAAAGTCTTCTTACCTTCAGTATTCCTTCTATTTTGGCTAACTGGGCTAAGGTCTCGTCCAGCT
>CAUQHD010000080.1:0-7015 GCA_963517805.1 uncultured Flavobacteriaceae bacterium
CCGTGTTTTCCTGCTCTAGGGCCGATGTCTAAAACTTCGTCCGCTTCTAAAATCATATCTTTATCATGCTCCACCACTAAAACCGAATTTCCGATATCGCGGAGGTTTTTTAGTGAATTGATAAGCCTTTCATTGTCTCGCTGATGAAGTCCGATGCTCGGTTCATCCAATATATAAAGCACATTTACCAGCTGAGAGCCTATCTGTGTAGCCAGACGGATTCGCTGAGATTCGCCACCAGAGAGGGTTTTAGAGCTTCTGCTGAGGCTGAGGTATTCTAGACCGACATCCAGTAGAAATCTCAGTCTGGATTTGATTTCTTTTAGGATTTCGTAGGCGATGATTTTATTTTTGTCGGAGAAAGTATTTTCTACATCATTCAGCCAGTCCATCAGGTCAGAAAGGCTCAATGCTGCCACTTCTGCGATGTTTTTGCCATCGATTTTAAAACTTAAACTTGATGCCTGAAGCCTTGCGCCGTTGCACTCTGGGCAGATTTGTTCCACCGTAAAATCGCGCTCTATCTGCGTGGCTCCGTAGTTTTCTTTGTCTTCGATGATTTGTTCCAAATGGGAAATCAGTCCGTCAAATTCTATTTTTATCTTTTTGCTGATTCCAGCGTGTTTCAGTTCGCGGGTTTCTTGCAGGTGAATACCGTTGTAGATGTAGTCCAGCGCCTCTGGAGAGATTTTCTCAAAAGGCGTGTCCAGACTCTGTCCGTAAAGCTCTAAAATACTGCTAATCTGCGCCAAAACCCATTTGCTGAATTTATAAGTTTCCAAAGGTTTTAAGGCGCCTGCGGAGATGGATAGTTTTGGGTTTTCTACGAAGAAATCGGTATTGATTTTCTTAATCATCCCAAGTCCCTTGCAGTGCGGACAGCTTCCCTTCGGAGAATTGAAGGAAAAAGTATTGGGTTCTGGCTGAGCAAGAGAAAGCCCTGTGTCCTCATCCATTAGGTTTTTAGAGAAATATTCTATTTCATCTGAACCGAATTTCTGTATTCCAATGACACCTTCGCCCATGTCTAAAGCCGTGCGGAGGGACTTCTCCATACGGGATTCGGTGGCGCTTTCGCCGATAATCCAGCGGTCTATAACGATGTCTATATCGTGGTTTTTGTATCGGTCAAGTTTTAAATCGTATTCAATGTCTTGCAGCTGCCCATCAATCCGAGCTTGGGCATAGCCTTTCTTTGCCATCTGCACGAAAAGTTCGTGGTAGTGTCCTTTTCTTGCACGGATTACAGGAGCGGTGAGCAGGACTTTTTCGTCTTTGTAGTTGGATTTTATCGCTTCTAAAATCTGCTCTTCTGTGTAGTTGACCAGCTTTCTGCCAGTGGTGAGCGAGTAGGCGTCTGAAACCCGCGCAAAGAGTAGCCGCAGGAAGTCGTAAAGCTCTGTAACGGTGCCTACTGTGGAGCGGGGATTTTTATTGGTCGTTTTCTGCTCGATGGCGATGACAGGGGAGAGCCCTTCTATCTTGTCCACATCAGGACGCTCCAGACCACCCAAAAACTGACGGGCATAGGCAGAAAAAGTCTCGATGTAGCGGCGCTGTCCTTCGGCGAAGATGGTATCAAACGCGAGGGAAGATTTCCCGCTGCCAGAAAGCCCAGTGATGACTACCAGCTGATTTCGGGGGATTTTGACATCGATGTTTTTCAGGTTGTGTTCGCGTGCTCCGTAGATTTCTATATATTCGTTTTGCTCCTTTTTCGGCTTTGACATTCTTATTATATTTAATAATCCTACAAATTTACAACAAAATTATGCTACTCTGCGATGAAAATTTAATTATCTTTGGTGGGAATGATTTAACAAAAATGATAAAAAAGAAAAAAGTATTTTATATAATAGGTGCTGTATTACTGGGTTTTTACGCTGGGGAAGATGAGAAAATATTAAACTTTCCTTTTCGTGTAAATGTTTTGTTATATGTTGGTTCGCTGGCTGTTACTTTGGGATATTTCCATTTTTCCAATAGGAAAAAAGCAGGGTATAGTTTTGTAATGGAGTTTTTAAGTTCATTAGCAATAGCTTTTGCTTTATTTTTAATGATAAGAATAGGTTTTCTATTTTATATAAAAAAGGTAGCCGATAAAGATGTATCTATAATGAGATGTCCCGTCTATAACTTTATATCAGGGCGAAGAAACTCGGTTTATTTTTACTTTCATAATCAGCGGTATAGTTTGGGATATAGAAATAACCAGCAGTTAGATAGGGAAGATATAATAAAGAATTATGAGGTAGAATTGGAATATAGCCGTTCCGTTTTAGATACTTATGTTATTCGGCGATATAGGATAACTCCTAAAAAGTGAGAGGCTTTCTGTGGTAATGAAACCTGTATAGTTACAGAAATTTTCTTCGAGGCTTACGGAAGATTTGCGCGAGGCTTACGGAAATTTTTCTCAAGGCTTACGGAGAAAAACTTGGAGGCTTACGGAGAAAAATTTCCATAAGGAGGGAAATTTAGCTGCCTTTTGATAGAGTAAACTGGGAGACGAAACGAAAGATGAATTTATGAAAAACAGATTAGATATTTTGAAACGCTTGCAGATGGGCAGAATGAAATCAGATTATTATAAAAGTCTTTTCATTGATTTTGATAAAATAGAGTTAATTGGTTTAGAAGAAAGTGATGCAATTTTAAGCAATATAAATTATACAAGAAGCCAGACAGAAATCATAGATTATACGGATGATTTTTTAAAATCAGAATTATTGAAAAGCGTTTATATCGCTGTCGGTAGAGAATCAAAATCATATATATTTACAGATGACTATGAGTATTGCGGGATATTCCTCGTAGATACCAAAGAAGCAATAGAGAAGTCATTAAAAATAGCAGAAGAAGACAATAATCATACGGTTTTTATCCTTGAATCCGATAAAACTTTCTTTATTAGGATAAATTATTATGACATGTCCCACGCAGACTTTCCTTTAAAATATGACATTAAACTAAGTAATAACAGCATATAGAAATCAAGCGGAGGAATATCAGTTATTAGTAATAGTAAAAAATCCATCACATTTTGTGATGGATTTTTTATGGTTTTCTTACCAGATTTTGATTCTGTTTTCTGGTTTTTTATAGAGTTTGTCTCCTTCTTTTACATTAAATGCCTTGTAGAAAGCATCTACATTGGTAAGTGGAGCGAAAGCTCTGTAGAACCCTGGTGAGTGCGGGTCTGTTTTCACTTGGTTGATGAGGTACTGCTCTGTAGATTTAGTTCTCCAGATAGTAGCCCAGCTTAGGAAAAATCTTTGCTCTTGGGTATAACCGCTGATGACACCTGGATTTTTTCTTTCTTTTAGGTACATTTGAAGAGCATCGTAGGCGATAGCAACTCCACCTAAATCCGCGATGTTTTCACCGCTGGTAAATACACCATTTACGAAACTTCCTTTCACAGGCTCGTATTTACTGTACTGCTCAGCAAGTTGTTTTACTTTGATGTCAAAATTCTTACGGTCTTGCTCTGTCCACCAGTTGTTGAGGTTTCCATCTCCGTCGAAACGAGCTCCTCCGTCATCGAATCCGTGAGAAATCTCGTGTCCGATAACCGCTCCTATTCCTCCGAAATTCACCGCTGGGTCAGCTTTGAAATCAAAGAAAGGTGCTTGTAGAATAGCCGCAGGGAATACGATTTCGTTGTTCGTAGGGCTGTAGTAGGCGTTTACCGTTTGAGGCGGCATTCCCCATTTTTCTTTATCTACAGGTTTTCCTACTTTTTCTAGGCTTTTCTCGTAGCTCCATTCAGCTACATTTTTTAAGTTAGAATAAAGCGAAGCTCCATTTTTAGGCGATTCTACTACGAGTTTAGAGTAATCTTCCCATTTGTTCGGGTAGGCTACTTTTACAGAGAATTTGTGTAACTTGTCCAGAGCTTTGGTTTTTGTTTCGCTGGACATCCATTCTAGTTCGCTGATGTGCTTGTGGTAAGCCTTTTTCAGGTAACCAATTAGGATTTCCATTTCTTGTTTAGCCTCTGGAGAGAAATATTTTTGTACATATAATTTTCCGAAAGCTTCACCAAGAACGCTGTTGATTAGGCTAAGAGCTCTCTTGTCCATAGCTCTTTGCTCTTTTTGTCCTTGTAGATATTTGCTGTAAAAATCAAAGTTGATTTTATCCAATCTCTGGTCAAGGCTTGATGCACTTCCAGAAAGAAGGCGAAGTTTTAGGTAATCTTTGATTAGAGCAATATTATTACTATTGATGAATTTATCAAGGTTTTGGTAATATTTTAGCTCAGATAGAATCACTCGGTCTGTATTTACTCCTGCTTCTTTCAAGTAGTTAGCCAAGTTTACATTTTTTACTAATTTAGAAAGTTCAGCGTTAGTTTTAGGATTGTATCGCTTGTTAGCATCCCTTCCTTCTTCGTTGGTTAGGAGGGTTTTTGCTAAACTTTTTTCAAAATCTACGATTTTCTGCGCTGTAGCTTCTGCGTTTTTGTAACCTAAAATCTGCAATAGAGAAGCCACATATTTCTTGTATTCAGAGATAGTTTTAGTGTTCGCTTCATTTTCTTTTTGGTAATAATCTCTTCCCAAGCCTAAACGAGGCCCACCAAGATAAACAGCGTTCATTTTAGAGTTTTTAAGGTCTGTATAAACGCTCCATCCGTATAGCGGATTATCGCCAGTTCTCACAGCTCCTATAAGGTAATTTTGAAGGTCTTTTAGGTTTCTGATAGAGTTTATCTCTTCTAAATCCTTTTCGATAGGTTTGATGCCGTCTGCGTTACGCTTGTCCATATCCATGTATGTAGCATACAAATCCTGAATCTGCTGTCCTTCAGTTCCTTTTTGGTAGTTTTCAGAAAGGATGTTTTTTAGGATTTTTAGTGAATTTTCATCCGTTTTTTCTCTCAATTCTTGGAAAGAACCCCAAGTAGATTTGTCAGCAGGAATTACAGCTGTTTTCATCCATCCGCCGTTTACATAGTTGTAAAAATCATCTTGCGGACGCACGGAAGTATCCATCAAATCAAGGGCGATCCCATGGTCATGCTGCTGGGCATGAGCGTGGTTTTCTTCTTTTTTTACCTCCATTACTTTTTGTTCTGTTGCATTTTTCTGCGTGGAGCAGGAAGTAAGGAAATAAGCTCCTGCTAAAAGCGAAATGCCTAATGATGTAATTTTCATAATATTAAAAATTTAAGTTAAATTATTATTTAGTTATAAAATATGTCTTTCTGCCCTGTAGGAACTTCTTGTAAGAGGCGAACTCTCTACATGCCTGAATCCCAGGTTTTCCGCGAAAATTCTATACTCTTCAAACTCTTCCAATGGGATAAATCTTTTCACAGGTAGGTGTTTTTTACTTGGCTGTAGATACTGCCCAATGGTGATTACATCCACATTAGCATTTTTGATATCTTCTATGGTTTGGAAAACTTCATCTCTTTCTTCGCCCAGCCC
This sequence comes from uncultured Flavobacteriaceae bacterium, assembly GCA_963517805.1. Lineage (GTDB taxonomy): Bacteria > Bacteroidota > Bacteroidia > Flavobacteriales > Weeksellaceae > JABCPE02. The sequence continues at coordinate 5,439 of CAUQHD010000080.1, forward strand.
CAGCATTATTCCTGTTTTTGTTCTTCGTTGTCCTGAGTCTTTCAGGTATTTGAGGACATCTAGGCTTCTTTCATATTTTGCCTGAATTCTCACTTCTCGTGTCAGCCTTTTCACGGTTTCCATATTGTGCGAAATGACTTCTGGCGCCACTTCTATCATTCTGTCAAGATGTCTTGTAATTCCTTGAAAATCAGGGATAAGGGTTTCCAGTGTGGTCTCGGGAGAAATTCTCCTCACAGCATTCACCGTTTCTGCCCAGAGGATAGAGCCCATATCCTTCAAATCATCCCTGTCTACGGAGGTGATAACAGCGTGTTTTATTTTCATTAGTTTGATGGAGCGGGCTATTTTTTCTGGCTCTTCCCAGTTTACATCTAGTGGTTTTCCAGTCTTTACTCCACAAAAACCGCACGAACGGGTGCATATATTCCCTAAAATCATAAAGGTAGCTGTTCCTTCGCCCCAGCAGTCTCCCATATTTGGGCAGGAACCGCTCTGGCAGATGGTGTTCAGCTTATATTTATCAACCAATGAGCGGAGTTCTCGGTAGTTTTTTCCTGTTGGGAGTTTTACCCTTATCCACTTGGGTTTATTAGTTATGGTATTTGTCTCGGAAACCTCTTTGTTCATTATTTTTTATTCGTTTTTTAATAATTCGGCTAATATTTTTTTTGCTCTCATTATTCTCACTTTCGTATTTGCAACCGAAATATTCAGAGTTTCTGCAATCTCTTTTATGCTTTTTTCTTCGAAGAATCTCAGTTCCAATATCTTGCGGTAATTACTATCCATAGAAGCAATCGTGCTGATGATGCGCTGTTGCTGCTGTTTGGAAATCAATAATTCTTCTGGAGATTTTTCAAATTCATTTTTTACTTCCGCTAAATTTTCTGTTAGAGTTTCCTTTTTTGATTCTTTCCGCCAATAGTCTATCACTGAATTTTGTGCGATGGTTAAAATCCAAGTTTTAAACTCAAAATTTTCATCGTATAAATCCAATTTTGCCAAAACTTTTGTAAAAACTACAACAGTAAGTTCATCCGCAGTTACTTTGTCTTGGACTTTTTTTAGAATAAAACCAAAAACATCCTCCCAAAAATAGTTGATTAATTTGGTTTGTGCCTTTTGGTTTCCTTCCTTTACCTTTTTTAGAAGCTCTTGTAAATCTTCTTTTTTCAAAAAAATCAATTTGGAACAAATATAATAAAAAGATTGAATTTTAATGATATATTTGAGATGTACAATAAATTTTTTATGTTTCTTTAATGAAAATCAGTTGATTAAAATATAAACATTAAAAAATCAATTAATTTTTTTGTGATTTATCAGTTTTATTTAATATATTTGCAAACCAATTTGATTAAAGGATTTAAAAATTCTTTGGTTAGGCCCTATAACTCAGTCGGTTAGAGTAGCTGACTCATAATCAGCAAGTCCTTGGTTCGAGCCCAAGTGGGGCCACTCTAAAAGCACTTACAGCAAATGTAGGTGCTTTTTTCATATCTTTGACGAAAATTTAAAATTTGAGGATGAATATCAAGGAATTAAAAGATGTCACAATATTATTTGCGGGAGAT
>CAUQHD010000081.1:0-6936 GCA_963517805.1 uncultured Flavobacteriaceae bacterium
TTGATAAAAGTCTTTTTGGATTAATTTTAAGTTTTCTATTTTAAATCAAGAATGGGAATTAAGATGCTTTCCATTTTCTTTTTTACTTGAGCTACGCTTCCATTATAATTATTGATGAGAAGCGAGAATGTAAGAAGTTTTCCTTTTTTTGTTTTGATGTAGCCAGCCAAGGTTTTTACTCGGTTCAGCGTTCCTGTTTTTGCAAAAACTTGTCCGTAGGCCTCTGTATTTAGGAACATAGACCGCAGGGTTCCTGTTTGTCCGCCTATCGGCAGGGATTTAAAGTAAGAATCAAAATGTTTCTCGTTCATCAGTTCAGACAGAAATTTTACCTGAGACATAGGAGTAATCACATTAGAACGGGACAAACCGCTTCCATCGGCATAATTAAATCCTTGAAAATCAAAAGTTTTTTTTGTTAAATGTTTATTTACCGTTGCTTTCCCTGTATCCAGCGAGTAGTTTCCTTCTTTATAGAAGCCCGTGGATTTTAGCAGCGCTTCGGACATATGGTTGTTGCTGGTCTGGTTAATGAAATACACCAAATCCTCTAATTTAGGGGAAAGGTAGGCGGTTATTTTTTTTCTTTCTTCCTCTGTGTTTTGTGGCTCAGATTTATTAATTACTTTCCCTTCCGTTGGGATTCCGTTTTTGGCTAGACTGGTTTTCAAACTGTTAGCCAAATAAACAGGGGCGTCTGGAAGCTTGGTGGATAAAGCAAAACCACCAAAATTTTCCGTATAGACAATATTCTGAGTATAAGGGGAAACATAGATATATTTGTAATTATCAGGTTTTTTGTTGCCTAATAATTTTTCGTGTCTTGGGTCAGTATCATTGGTGCTTCCTGCAGGAAGGAAGTAATTTTCGCTGCCTTTCCAAACGATATTGGCTGGTAAAACAGTATTTTTATTATTTCTGAAAACAGCCGTTTTTAGGATAATATCACCCTTTACTCTCTTGATTCCAAGTTCTTTAATGGATTTTACAAAATCGCTGGCCAATGCTCCATAAGTACTTGCGCCGGCTCTCCCTGTCCCCAGAGAAGGGTCGTTACTTCCTATGATGTATAAGTTTCCGTTTAGAATTCCGTTTTCATCAATATCTCCAGAATATTCCAGCTGTGTAACCCATTGATAATCTTTACCAAACAAAGACATCGCTGCCTCTGTGGTTAGTAGCTTCGTGGTAGAAGCAGGGATGAGGGATGCATTTTCATTGTAAGAGTTGATAACTTTCTTAGTTTTAGGGTCATACACCACGAAACCCCATTGTGCATTGCGCATCACAGGGTCTGTAAACATAGTGGAAATACTATTGTTTAGGACATCTCTGGCAGATGCTGCCGAACTTTTTACTAAAAAATCTCCATCAGAGTAAGTCTGTGCATTATCTTGCGCTGAAAAATACAGCGGTAAAAAAGCAAAAATGGAGTGTTGAAATATTTTTTTCATAGTTATTTATTTGATTTTTAATTAAATGTGTTAAGCAGAATAACCTGCATAATTGTAAAAACTAAGTAAAAGTAATAATTATTGTCAAAATAACTTAAAAAAATATTATAAATTTTGTTAAAAATCAACATGGGTTTTTAGTTTTATGTTTTTATAAGCGGCTATTTCATCGAATTCTTTTAGCGATATAGCCACTAATTTTTTGTAGGCATTATATTTTTTGGAACGAGGCAATTTTAATAAAATCTGAAACTGATACAGATTATTTATCTTACCGATAGGAGCTATTTCTGGCCCTAAAATACACTCCTCTGGGAGATATTTCCGTAGAATATAGCCGAGGAATTTAGCCGCTCTTTCTAATTTGTCTTCTCGCCTGTGTTTCAGCTCTATAAAAATAAGTTTCGTAAATGGCGGATAATGAAATTTCTTCCTTTCTCCCAAAAAATGTTCATAAATTTTCTCAGAATTATTTTCTTTAATCAGCTGAAAAATAGGTTTTTGCGGCTCATAAGTCTGTATCAGAACTTTTCCATTTCCTGAAGTCCGCCCTGCTCTTCCTGCCACTTGGGTAATGAGCTGGTAGGCTCTTTCCTCTATCCTAAAATCCTGAATATGAAGCAGTGAATCTGCCCTTGGAATGGCAATCAGCTCTATATTAGGAAAATCTAAACCTTTGGAAACCATCTGTGTACCGACGATGATGTCCGTTTCGCCATTTTCTATTTTTTCGTAAAGTTTTTCGTAGGCAAATTTCTTCCGCATGGAATCCACATCCATTCGATCTATCCTGCTATTGGGAAGAATTTTGTTCAGCTCCTCCTCTATCTGCTCGATTCCTATCCCGCGAATACTGATATTTTCCGAATGACATTTAGGGCAAAATTTAGGCTTAGAAGCTCTTTGACCACAGTAGTGGCATTTTAGCTGGTCTTCGGTTTTGTGATAAGTCATCACTACATCACAGTTTCCGCAGTAGGTAACATGCCCACAACTCTTGCATTCCGAGACATTGGCATAGCCGCGCCTGTTGTGTAGAACGATGGTTTGTTTCTGATTATCAAGCTGATGCCTGATTTCACTTATCATTCTTTGAGAGAAATTTCCTACCACACTTTTCATATCCATGGCTGCTTTGAAATCTATCAATTCATAAACAGGAAGCGCCGTGCCGCCAAATCTTTCTCCGAGATAAATATAGCGCAGTTTGTCTTTTTGAGCGTTGTAATATGTTTCTAATGAGGGAGTTGCAGAACCCAAAATCACATTCGACTGATAAAATTTAGCCAAAACCAAAGCCGCATCTTTCGCATTGAAAAAGAAAAAAGCATCTTTCTGTTTGTAGGCGCTGTCGTGCTCCTCATCTACGATAATCAGACCCAAATTCTGAAAAGGAAGGAAAAGTGAATTTCTGGTTCCTATCAGGATTTTGATTTCGTTATTTTTTATTTTTCGCCAAACTTCTACTTTTTCAAAATCACTCAGTTTGCTGTTATAAAACCCTAAATTTTTTCCATATTTTTTCTCCAATCGCTGGGTAATCTGTTGATTGAGAGCAATTTCTGGAACGAGAAAAAGAACATTTTTCCCACTTCTGATGCAGTCTTCTATTTTTTCCAAATAAACATGCGTTTTCCCAGAAGAGGTAACGCCGTGGAGAAGCACATTTTTGCCCTCCGAAAAGGCTTGGTCTATCTGATTTTTGGCTTCCTGCTGGTGTGGAGTGAGTTTTTCTATTTCCTCCAATTCTCCGCTGTATCGCTGGATTCTATCAACTTCTAAAAAATATTCTTCTACGATTTTTTTATCCAAAAGCGGTTTCAGATGAGATGAACCAAAATTCCCTTTCTCAAAAATATCAGATTTTTTAACGGGCTGATTTTCAATCTTTTTTTGTTCAGATAAAATTAAAAGAAAAAGTTCCTTCTGCTTTTTAGCTCTATCCAATAGGGAAAGCGTGTTTGCGAGATTTTCTCCTTGCAAAACCTCATCGTTTATTTTTAGATAAGAAGCTTCTTTTATCTTGTATTTTTCGGTAATTTTTTCGTCGATGATGATAAGCCTTTGGTCTATGAGAGAATTGATGGTTTTGATGATTTCTTTTTTGGGAATAAAGGCTTCTATTTCCTGTAAATTCAGCACTTTTTTAACCTCCAAGGCTTGGATAAGATAGATTTCATTCGCCTCTAAATCTTCAAAATTCACCTGCTGGCTGGTATTGAGTTTTATGTAAGTTTCACTCTCTAATTTCAGTGAAGACGGAAAAGCGAAACGATAGATTTCGCCGATGTTACAGAGATAATATTCGGACATCCAGCTCCAAAAATCCAGCTGCTCCTGCGGAACGATAGGAACATTGTCCAAAATACTGATGATATCCTTTGTCTTAAAGGTTTCTGGAGCGTTCTGATGGATTTCGGAAACGATTCCTGTGTAAATCTTTTTACCACCGAAAGGAACCAGCACCCGCTTGCCCACCTCTATAAAATCCACCAAATCATCGGGAACTTTGTATGTGAAAGTCCCTAAAAGATTGAGCGGAAGTATGATTTGGGCGTAATACAAATTTGATTTTATTTGCAAAAATAATGAAATAAAAAGCAGTTAGAAAATATTTTCCAACTGCTCCAAAAAATTCTTGATTATTTATTCTTAAAATTTGTATCCAAATCCTAAATTCAGGTAAATATTGTGCATAGAAAAACTGATGGATTTGAAATCAGGTTTAAATATTCCATTGATTCCGTAGTTCAGCTCTGGAAATAGAATGAAATGTTTGCTGAGATGCCATTCTGCTCCTAATTGTGCCCCCCACTGGAATAGTCTCAATTCATCGGAGAAGTCGTATTCTGCTCTCGTTCCATCTTCAAAAGTAATTTTCGTTCCTACAGGTGTATCTTTGCGGAGATATCCATCAGAAACATCCCCGCTGAACTCTTTATCAATCAAAAGACCTGCATACAGACCGCCATAGATTTTCCATCTCGGAGCAACTCTATAAACCGCAGAAACAGGCATGATTACATAAGTATTTCTAACCAGAGTTTTCACCGTTCCTGTAAAATACCCTTTTATTTTTTCATCGCCTTGAATCACTTCTGTAAAGTAGCCTTTTACAACGGCTTCCGTTCTCATCCCTTTTCCTTCAGTGCGGATTCCCACTCGGATTCCCCATTTTTGGTTGTCAGAAAACCATTTAGTAGCATCAGCTTCCAGCCCTAAAATCAGCTGAACAGGAGTGTAGTGTTTGATTTCTCTAATTTCTCTCGGAATACCCAGCGGAGTGCTTCCTCCGAGGCTTAAATTAGTTTTAAACTGATATTCCATATTTCTTGTAAAGAAATTCCCGTTTTGCTGTGCGAAGCCGATAGCACTAAGACCAAAAGTGGCTAAAACAGCTAAAAATATCTTTTTCATTAGATTATTTCTTGTTTAAATTATTTATTCTGTAATGATTTGAACCTCATCAATATCCAATGTACTTCCTACCGCGCCATTGTATTTATCTCCTTCTATACTGGATGTAAAGACTATTGCGAACATGTATTCTTTAGTAGGGTCAAAGGATTTTCCGCTCACAAGCTCAAAAGGAATTTCAAATCTTGTCCATTGGCTCGCTTCTTTTCTGTCTGCATCTTTTAGTTTAGCGATGCTTACGATTCTTGGGTCAGCAAAATTATGGTCGCCGGTTATGTAATTATTTGCGCTTGATTTTTCAAACAAAAAGGCGTATGCATTCCAAGTATCTTTGGTTAATGTGCTGGCTACTTTTTTTCTAAATGTAGCTCCTGCACTATATTTGAAATATCCTGTGATTGCCTTAGGAGCTTTGTTGTAGCTATATGGAATCCCGAATCTCGTAGATTTTAAGGTATTACCAATATTAAGGCTGAAAGTTCCTAAGAAAAGGTTTCCGGCAGCAATAGGTGTTCCAAATATAGACCCAAGCCAGCCTGTGCTTCTTGTTACCATTCTTACTCCTTTTCCGCTGTATCCATCGGCAATCTGCAGGGTAGGATATGTATTGGCTGCACCTCCTGAATTAACTAAACTAAATCCTTCATTACCACTGCTCCAGTTATATATTTTTTGTCCATTACTCAGGAAGTCGTAGAATTTGTGATACTTATTAGTTGCATCTATTTCTACATTTTCAAAAGAATAATTAGTAATAAAAGAATTTTCATCAGCGATGAAAGAAACCACATATTGTCTGCTCCACGCTCCGTTTTGAGAGGTCACCGTATAGGTCTGAGGCTGCGTAAAATCCAGCTCTGTTCCACTTGCAGGAGATATCGTCGCTCCATCTGAAAGATTGAATATCGGAGCGAATTTATAACTTCCAGAAAATGCTTTTATTCTGAAAGTAATGTTATTGCTCTCTATCACAGGGTCTATTTGTAACAGGTTTTCTGCGTTAGCTATTGTTACACTTTCAATGTCGGCTTCCATATTGGGTGCTTCTTCGCGGATGCAAGAGTTGAACAGCAACCCCGCGGATACTACCACAGCAGGAATAAATCTACTTAATTTCATTTTATTTATAATTTAATTTTGTTAAACTTTAAGAGCCCGATAAGCCATAAAAAGACTTTCGTTTTGCTCTTGTTAAAGAAATGAAGCTGCAAAATTAAAAAAAATCATAAACAAATAGAAAATAATCATAAAAAAATCAGCCTATTTTGGACTGATTTTTATACGGAATGGAGGAAAGCTCTCCCCAATGTCTTCCTGCTGTTACAAATCACAATGCATCAAATTCATCTTACAGAGATTAGAAACAGCATTGTTTTAGATGTATTTCAAATTACATCTTTTTGTTTTTTTCTATATAGACCAGTTCGCTGTTTTTGAATATTTTGCTCCATTTTTCTACAAATTCTTCGGGAAGTTCCTTTTTTCTCAGCGATATAAAAACATAATAAAGCGTGTCTTCCCCTTGTACCACATAAAAGAGCTGAGATTTCGGGGTTTTGTCATCCGAGCCAAACGCATTTTCTTCCTTGAAAAGCACCCAGATGTTTTCGCCCTTGGCATGTTTTTCCAAAACCGTAAGTTTAGACTTAGAATCCTCTTCCCAAGAAACCTCTCTGTAGAGGTCTATAATGGTGTCTGCATTGGGAACTCTAGTATTTTTGAAATACATCATAGTGCCGAGCTTCTTCCAGCTGCCCGCTTTTTCTTTCTCAGGGACGATCTCCGTGAGGTGTATTCCTTTATATTCACGGTCGTTTATAGTTTTCCATTGGTATTCTGTCGGCCAGTATACTTTTAGGATTTCTTTTCGGTTTTGGCTAAAATAAAACTGAGATAATAGCAAAACCACTACAAGAGATATCTGTTTCATATTACAAAAATTTAAGTTAAGTTTCATTTTAATAATCATTTATTTGCGAAGATTTATTTTTCTATTCTTTTACTAATCTACCTTCTTTAAAAACTTTGCTCCACTTTTTTACGAATTCTTCGGAGAGTGATTTTT
>CAUQHD010000082.1:0-6905 GCA_963517805.1 uncultured Flavobacteriaceae bacterium
ATATACACAGTTTTTAGCAAAACGGTATACAAAGGCGCATCTTGCTTTTTAGTCTTCTTTCTCAAAAACTTGCCTATGGCTGTATTTTCGTGAAAGAAGACTAAAAAGGGGAAAAAACTTCGGAACTCGTTTTTTCTTTCTATAGGAAATTTAGTTTTAGTTTTTGAGCTCTTTGTGGAACTCAAAAACAATGGGTAGCTAAAAAGCAGTATACTATATAGCTTGATTACCAAGAAGTAGAAATACAGCAGTATTTCAAGTAAATCAAACTTTATAAAGCTAGATAGCTAGTGATAAGATAGAGAAAAATTAAATCTTTTAAATCAATATTGAATATTTTGTCAAAGATAGTAATGATTTTGTTGATACTCACCTTCCCATAAGAAATGGCTTTAATTTGTTGTAAGGCATAAACAAGTTCAATCAAATCATTTTTGGTAGCAGTCCATTCTAAATCTGTAACGACTTCTTGCAGGTTTCCTTCTAAATCGGAAACAAGAAAAACAAGGAGATAAAAGCAGAGCGAGGAAGAGGAATACGAATTTAAATGCAGTGTATTTCAACACATAATTATGCTTGGTTAATTATCAGTTGCTTTTTTATTTTTTAAATAAATTATTTTATTGAAAATCAGAAACTTATATTTATTACCTTATATCACTGAACAGAATCCAATTACAGCGATAAAAATAATTTTACAATTTGGTTATCAGATGATTTATTTTTTATGTGGTACATTCAACCCTTAAGCACAATGTTCACAAAACTCCAATCCATTATCACTCGTAATGATTTTTACAAAATCTTTATACGGAAGCAAAGCCTCTATCATCGCTTTGGTTATTTTTTTGCATTTTTACTACTTAACTTACTCATTATTAAAAAAATATTTTTCTTTCTACAATCGTCAAAATTGCTCTTTTGTGTTCTGCCCCCACAATTAATCTACTTCAAAATATCCAAATTCTTCATTAGTCAAAACGATTTCAGGGCGTAAACTAATTGGTTTTCGTCCTCTCCTCAGCCCTCTCCGAAGGAAAGGGAGCTGTTTTCGATGTTTTAACTTATGTCTTAAATATTGATATAAATCACCTCCTTTTCCCTTATTTTCTCGGATATATTGATAAATCTTTTCAGTACTTACCATATTGATATTTTGTTTTTTACAATAGCCCACAATTTTACAGCAAATCTTTCCTTGCGAATATTTGCGTGTTCCTGAGCGTTTTGAGGGGGATATACCCCCCTTTTCAGCTCTCTGCTAATGGTACTTTCTGACACACCCAATTGCCCAGCAATAAATTTTTGGGATTTATTGCATTTAAGATATATTTTTATTTCGGTATTATTTTCCAAAGAAATCAAAAGTGTAAAAATCGGTAAATTGGTAAAGGATTTTTATATCAAACTCACCGAACTCTATGGGTAATTTCGGGTAGTGGGAGTGAATTACAATCTGATTGTAAAGATTTTGTATCGCAATTTTTCCGAAAAGAAAGCCTCCACCTATCTGTTTAAACTTGAAAAACAAACCGCTCAAATAGTGGCTATCTGTAAAGAAATTATGACTCTTTCGCAAAGATTAGAATAGCATCTCACCGAAAAAAACAAAAAATAAATAACGTGTAAAACATCAAACTTTATTTTATATATTTGATTTACAAATTATTAAAAAACTATATTGAAAAGATAAATAAAAAAATCATCAATTTATTTTTTTAGATAAGTCTAAATTATTATTTTTGCAAATCTAAAAATATTAAAAATAATAATATTAAACAATTGAAAATCAATTAAGCTAACTATTTAAACCTGAAAAATAATGAATATTAATCACACACTCCCAGAGCTTTCGTATGACAAAAATGCTCTAAATCCGATTATTACAGAGGAAACTTTTGATTATCACTACGAAAAGCATCACGCTGCCTATGTAAACAACCTTGCGGGATTGGTAAAAGATACCGAATGGGCGGAAAAAGACATCGTGGACATCATCCGAAAAAGCTACAACGAAAACCAAGTAGCCATTTTCAACAATGCAGCTCAACATTGGAATCATTCCTTTTTTTGGAATTGTCTCTCGCCCGATGGCGGAAAAAATCCTACTGGAAAAATCGCTGAACTCATCAACCGCGATTTCGGAAGTTTTAAAAATTTTAAAGAACAATTCTCTGCCACTGCCGTAAAATTATTCGGTGCTGGTTGGGCGTGGCTGGCTCAAAATCAGGAAGGAAAATTAGAAATTCTCCCAATGAAAGATGCTTTCACTCCACTGACTGAAAATAAAACTCCTATCCTTACCCTCGATGTGTGGGAGCACGCCTACTATATCGATTATCGAAATGCAAGACCCAAATTCGTGGAAGGTTTTTGGGAACTTGTAAACTGGAATTTTGCTAACCAAAACTTGAAATATAATGAGTGATACTTGTGTAAACCATATCGAAAATTATTGGAAGATTTTAACCGAAGAAGCCAATGAATCTTTTAACGAAGGAAATTATGAAGTTGCTTTGAGTGGCTATCTAAATGCCTTGTACAGAGCTGAAGTGCTTAATAGTAATTTTCTCGATTGCGTCCGACTGAAAGTTCCTTTTGTACAATTGTACGTTGTTTCGTGTAACAACTTGGCAAATTGCTATCAGGAAATAAAAGATTTGAAAAATGCAGAGGAAATGTTGCAAAAAGTGATATATTTTCTTTTATATCTCTATGAAAAGAATTATAAAAAAGAAGAAATTCAGGGAGAATTGAAAAAATCTGTCATTAGTTACATAAACTTTATTCAAAAAAATAATTTAGATACAATAAGTAAAACTATTTTTTTAACTTACTTGAAAAAACGATTGATAACAAACAATTTAGAAAATATAAAAACATTCGATTATGTGCAATTCAATTAAAAAATTGGTTCAGAAAGAGCAATTACAACTCATCCAAAAAGGAATACTAAACATTGGAGATAAATTACCAGAATTTGTTAAAAAAGCCGTTATTTCTACAAAGAAAGGCATAGAAATCTCTGAAATCACACACAACTACGCAGCCGAACAAGGAAAGTGGATGGTGCTTTTTTGGTGGCCTAAAGATTTTACTTTCGTCTGTCCAACAGAAATTATAGAATTTAATAAAAATAATAAAAAATTTCTGGAAAGAAACGCTGTGTTGATTGGTGCTTCTACCGACACCGAATATGTACATTTAGGGTGGAGAGAAAATCATCCACAATTAGCAGAACTTTCTATTCCAATGCTTGCCGATACTTCCAAATCTTTAGCCGAAGAAATGGGAATTTTAAATTGCGAAGAAAAAGTTGCTTATCGAGCTACTTTTATCATTGACCCACAAGGAATTATACAATGGGTGAGCGTTTATCCTATGAATGTGGGAAGAAATGTAGATGAAGTACTTCGCGTATTAGATGCTCTCCAAACAGAAGAATTAACCGCTTGTGGGTGGAAGGCGGGAGAACAAACACTTTCTCAACAATTAAAAAAATAAATAAAATGATCGATACTTACCTTTATACAGAGCTAAAACGCTATACCGCCGACAAATTATCGTTTGAGAAAGGCACAATAATTCGTTTTATTCGTAGCCAAAAAGATTTGCAAAATATTGATATTCAGGAAAATTTGAAAGAAGAAATTCATCAGTCGTTTGAGGATAAGGAGAATAAACATTGGCATCTTTGGCAAGAAGAAAAAAGTTTGCTGGTAGCCGTTTCCAAATACGAATTAGAGGATTTAAGACAAGTAGGGACAACCATTGTGCAACAACTACAACCGTCTTCTGTTTCATCTTCGGTGGAGGCGGTTCTTGAAAATCTGGAACTTTTCTCCGAAAAAGAAAAATACGCCCTCTTGGAAGGTGTGTTGCTTAGCAGTTATCATTTTGATAAATATCTATCCAAAAAAAAGACGGGTAAAATCACGCTATTTGTTTCGGAAACCGCTCTTTCTGAAAAGCAATACAATGAACTTAACACAGTTCTTGAAGCCATTTCCCTCACCAAAAACGCAGTAAATGAACCTGTTAATTATATGGATGCTCTCAAGTTTTCAGAATGGGTGCAGGAAGCAGGTGAAAAATTCGGTTTTGGAACGGAAATTCTTCATAAAAAACAAATCGAAACCCTAAAAATGGGAGGTTTGCTCGGCGTGAATAGAGGCTCGGAAACACCACCCACTTTTAATATTATGCACTACAAACCGAAAAATGCGGTCAATTCTCAACCTTTGGTTTTGGTAGGCAAAGGTGTAATGTTCGATACGGGCGGTTACTCACTCAAAGTGGGCGGCGTAATGAGTACAATGAAATGCGATATGGCAGGTGGTGCCGCTGTATTGGGTATCATTTCGGTAATTGCGGGGAATCAATTGCCTTACTATGTGATTGGTATTGTACCCGCCACGGATAACAAAATCAATTCCAATGCCTTAGTGGTAGATGATGTGATTACCATAATGGACGGCACTACGGTAGAAGTGCAAAATACCGATGCCGAAGGACGACTTGTTTTGGCAGATGCACTTTGCTATGCGAAAAAATTCAACCCTGAATTAGTGATTGATATGGCTACACTCACGGGAGCTTCGGCGGCGATTACAGGGAGTTTCGGAATTGCAGGACTTTCCAACCACCAAGAAAGTATCGATGCTCTAAAATCCATTGGCGAGGAAGTCTATGAACGCATTGTGCAGCTCCCTCTTTGGAAAGAATACGGCGAACTCATAAAATCTGATATTGCCGACCTTAAAAACATTGGCGGACCCATCGGCGGAGTGAGTACAGCAGCCAAATTTTTGGAGCATTTTACCGATTACCCTTGGGTACATCTCGATATCGCAGGAGCTGCTTTCCTCAAAGACAAAAAAGGCTATAAACAAAGCGGAGCAACAGCAGTGCCTGTAAGACTGATTTATGAATTTGTAAAAAGTAAATGCTAATGAAAATCAAAAAATTATTCATCGTACTATTAGGTATAGGAGGTACATTGTTGTATTCTTGTAAAAATGAAAAATCATCTTTTGAACCCGTTGAAAATTCAGCAAAAGTAGAATGGACGGCATATAAAACTACCGAAAAATTACCTGTAAAAGGAACTTTTGAATCGGTGGACTTAATCAACCTTTCAGAAGGAAAATCCATTGAAGATTTTTTAAACAATGCTGAGTTTTCTATTCGTGCTTTGGAGTTATCAACAGGAGATCCTTCCAGAGATGAAAAAATTAAAAATTCCTTTTTCGGATTGATGAACGAAGCAGGAAAAATATCAGGAAAATTCATTTTTGAAAACCATCAATGGACTATTAAGCTAAGAATGAATGGAGTTAGTGTGAATAATATTCCAGCAGAAATTCAATTCAAAGATAATTTATTGAGTGTCAAATCTTCTATCGATTTGAAAGATTTTAAAGCTTTGAAAGCCTTAGAAGTACTTAACTCAGTTTGTTTTGATTTGCATAAAGGTGTTGATGGTATAAGTAAAGTATGGGAAAATGTTGATATTCACGCGTCTGTAAAATTAAAAGAAACTAAAAAATGATTACCGAACCCCTCTTACAAGACAACAAAGACCGCTTTGTCATTTTTCCTATACAGCACAATGATATTTGGCAATTCTACAAAAACGCCGAAGCCAGTTTTTGGACGGCAGAAGAAGTAGATTTGTCGCCCGATCTCCACGATTGGCAAAACAAACTCAACGACAACGAACGATTTTTCATCTCGCGAGTGTTGGCTTTTTTTGCTGCCAGTGATGGCATCGTGAATGAAAATCTTGCCATCAACTTCCTCCAAGAGGTGCAATATCCTGAGGCACGATGTTTCTACGGATTTCAAATTATGATTGAAAATATCCATTCCGAGATGTACTCGCTCCTCATCGATACTTATGTGAAAGACCCTGCCGAGAAGGATTATTTGCTTCGTGCCATCGAAACCATTCCGTGTGTTACCAAAAAAGCAAAATGGGCATTGCGATGGATTACCAAAGGAAGTTTTGCCGAGCGACTCATCGCCTTTGCTGCGGTGGAGGGCATCTTCTTTTCAGGAAGTTTTTGCTCTATTTTTTGGCTCAAAAAACGCGGCTTGATGCCAGGGCTCACCTTTTCTAACGAACTCATCAGTCGGGACGAAGGCTTGCACTGCGATTTTGCTTGTTTGCTCTATGTCAATCATCTACAAAACAAACTTTCGGAAGAAACCATACGAGAAATCATCGTAGATGCCGTTGCTATCGAAAAGGAATTTGTTACCGATGCACTCCCTGTGAAACTCATCGGAATGAATGCCGAACTGATGTGCCAATACATCGAATTTGTAGCCGATAGATTGCTCGTTGCCTTGGGGTGCAATAAAGTGTGGAACGCTACCAATCCGTTTGATTTTATGGAACTTATTTCTCTGCAAGGAAAAACCAATTTCTTCGAACGGCGTGTAGGCGAATACCAAAAAACAGGCGTAGCACAAACCAACAGCGAACAAAACACCTTTTCACTCGATGAAGATTTTTAAAATAACTATTGGCTATCGGCCATTAGCTATTAGCCAAATAAAACCATTAAAAAAATGAAACTTCCCATATTTGCTTACGGAAATAATGTACTCAAAGTCAAGGCACAAGCCGTAGCCTCTGATTTTCCCAATTTGCACGAACTCATCGCCAATATGTGGGAAACGATGGAAAAGGCCAATGGCTGTGGGTTGGCAGCACCGCAGGTCGGAAAATCGTTGCGGTTGTTCGTTGCCGATTCTCAATTGCTTTACGAGGCGATGGACGAAAGGGATAAAATAGCCTATTTCGAAAAAGGCGACACGGGTATTCGGCGAGTGTTTATCAATCCGCAAATAAAAAATCTCTCCGAAGAACAATGGGAAGAAGTAGAGGGCTGTTTGAG
>CAUQHD010000083.1:0-6847 GCA_963517805.1 uncultured Flavobacteriaceae bacterium
GTATAATTCTAATACGGCGCCTATTTTCCTCCCAAATAATGTAGGTGGATATATGCCCGCAAAACCAGGAACGGCAGAAAAGACCAAAGAACAAGCGAGGACAATGCTATCCTTATCGCCCTTTCCAAAGGCTATGTAGTGGCGTCTCCAGGAGCAAGAGGGCGTACCCTTACTAACAGCAGTGCGCAGTATATAGGCAAAGCTCCTGCTGCGATAGTGGATTTAAAGGCAGCGGTGAGGTATCTTAGATTTAATGATAAAATAATACCTGGTAATGCCGAAAAAATTATCTCTAACGGAACAAGTGCAGGTGGAGCTCTTTCTGCGCTTTTGGGAGCGAGTGGAAATCAGAAAATTTATAATTCTTACTTGAATGAATTAGGCGCTGCTGCTGCGAGAGATGATATTTTTGCGGTTTCTGCGTATTGCCCAATTACCAATCTTGACAATGCCGATGCAGCCTACGAATGGCAGTATGGTCATGTGAAAGATTATAAGAAAATGAATATCCGCCAGCTTGATTATAATGTGGAAAGAACATTGGTTGATAAAACCCTGACCGAGGAAGAAATCGCCGTTCAGCCCAAACTGGCTGCCATGTTTCCTAAATATGTGAATTCTCTAAAACTGAAAGATGAAAACGGAAAAACATTGATGCTCAATGAAAACGGAGAAGGAACATTCAAAGAATATGTGAAAAAATTTGTGATAAATTCAGCAAACAAAGCCATCTCGGAAGGAAAAGATTTGAGTAAGTATTCTTGGCTTAAGTTTAGAAATAAAAAAGTAATAGGGCTGGATTTTAAAACTTATTCCAAAGAATATCTTTCCAGAAATAAATCTGCTCCTGCGTTTGATGCTTTGGATTTATCCGCTGGAGAGAACAATTTGTTTGGAGATTTAACGGTTGATAATAAGCATTTTGCAAAATTTTCTTTTGATAATAATACAGCCAAGTTTTTCATAACAGAATATCCTGTCGAAGGTGGAGCCAGAACATATGAATATACAAAAGCCCAAATGGCAGATGTGGATATCGTAAAAATGATGAACCCGATGAATTTCGTTAAAAACACATCCACCCAAAACTGGAGAATAAGACACGGAGCCAAAGATGCGGATACTTCCCTTGCGATTTCTACAATTCTAGCGACTACTCTTAGAAATCATAAAAAAGCTGTAGATTTTGCTATGCCTTGGGACATAGTACACAGAGGCGACTATGATTTGGAAGAACTTTTCGAATGGATGGACAAAATCTCAACAAAATAAAACTCCTAAAAACGAAAAACCTCGGAAATTCCGAGGTTTTTTTTATTTGTTCATAGACATTAGGAATTCTTCGTTGTTTAGAGTTGCTTTCATTTGTTTTTCTACAAATTCCATAGCTTCTACAGGATTCATATCGGAAAGATATTTTCTCAAAATCCACATTCTCTGCTGAGTGGTTTCATCATGCAGCAGGTCGTCTCTTCTCGTGCTGGAAGCCACCAAATCCACCGCAGGGAAAACCCTTTTATTGGCGATTTTTCTATCCAGCAGGAGTTCCATGTTTCCTGTTCCTTTGAATTCTTCAAAAATCACCTCATCCATTTTAGAACCTGTATCTATCAGAGCTGTAGCGATGATGGTCAAAGAGCCGCCACCTTCTATTTTCCTAGCCGCCCCGAAAAATCTTTTTGGTTTGTGCAGTGCATTGGCATCTACTCCACCAGAGAGGATTTTCCCAGAGGCAGGAGTTACCGTGTTATAGGCTCTTGCCAGACGAGTGATAGAATCTAGTAAAATCACTACATCATGTCCGCATTCCACCATTCTTTGGGCTTTTGACAGAACCAGATTGGCTACTTTTACATGTTTTTCTGCAGCTTCATCAAAGGTAGAAGCGATTACTTCTGCATTCACACTTCGCTGCATATCAGTTACTTCCTCTGGTCTTTCGTCTATCAGAAGAATCATCATATAGGCTTCTGGGTGATTTGCCGAGATGGAATTAGCAATGTCTTTTAGGAGCATAGTTTTCCCTGTTTTAGGCTGGGCTACTATCATTGCTCTTTGTCCTTTTCCTATTGGAGCGAATAGATCTACTATTCTAGTAGAAAGAGTGGAATTTTTTCCAGTTAAATTAAATTTCTCTTGTGGAAATAGTGGAGTAAGATATTCAAAAGCTACTCTGTCTTTGATGAAATGCAGGTCTCTGCCATTTACTTCCAATGCTTTTTGTAGCGAAAAATATTTTTCTCCTTCTTTTGGAAGTCGGACGATACCTTTCACAGTATCACCAGTTTTTAGACCATAGTTTCTGATTTGGTTGGTGGAGACAAATACATCGTCTGGAGAAGAAATATAGTTGAAATCTGAAGAACGGAGAAATCCGTAGTTATCAGGAAGAATCTCTAAAACACCCTCTACGATTACGATATTGTCAAAATTAAATTCCTTTTTAGGAGGATTTTGCTCTTCGTTTTCGGGTTCTTTGTTTTCTGATTGTTTAGAGTTTTCTTTTTGTTTGTTTTTCTTTTTTAGAGGTTTTTCTCCTTCATTGGTTTTCTCTTCCGAAATATTTTCCTCTACTGGCGCATTAGCTTCTTTTTCTTTTGTATTTTTAGGAGATTTTTTAGCTTTTGGAGTAGTTTTTTTCTCCTCTTTTGCAGGTTTTTTGGTTTTTGATTCTGTTTCTTCTTTTTTATCCGAAATATTTTCTTCTGCAGGTTTTTCTACTCTTTTTCTTTTAGTAGTTTTTTTCTCTGGAGTTTGGTTTTCAGTGGTGTTCTCAGGTTTTTCTTCGGTTGCATTATAGTATTCTTTTGCTACTTTGGGATTTGCAGCTTGAAAGTCAAGAATAGCGAAAACCTTATCATTTTCTGTGCTGTTTCTTGCTACTTTAATGCCTAAATCTTTACAAATTTTAGTCAATTCTGTTGTAGATTTTGACTGTAGGCTTTCAATGTTAAACATATAAATATTTAGTAAATGTAATTAAAATCAATGTAAAATTAAGATGTAAATAGGAACAAATGATAGAATTCCACTGCTCCTCTAATCGAAAAATATGCTGCAAATCTACACTATTTTTGATAAATACAAAAAAATATTTTACTTTTGTGCTTTATTCTTATTTAAAATTAAAAATCGTGTTACAGAGAATACAAACTGCATATCTTTTGGCAACCGTTCTATGTGGATTGGTGTTGTTCGCCTATACTTCTGATATTGAGGTTTTTGGAAGCACATTTGTTGTAAAAGGGTTAGCAGCTATTTCTGCATTATTATCTGCAATTACAATTTTTAGTTTTAAAAACAGAACGAGACAAATTTTGTTCAATTATTTGAACATTTTTATAAACGCTTTGTTGGTTAGTTTGTTGGTTTACTGGATGCTAAACTTATCTGGAGGAATACATTTTCCTGAGAAAGGTATTGAGCCTGTTTTTCCATCTATTTCTATTATCTGCCTGTTTTTGGCAAATAAAAACATTCGTAAAGATGAAAGGCTCGTAAAATCAGTAGATAGACTCCGATAATCTTACAACGATTTATTTTGAGTGAAAAACCAGTCTCTTTTGGCTGGTTTTTGTTTTTTACTTAGAAATGTGTAATTTGGACCACTGAAATTGAATTTATGAATCCATATAGAAAAATATTGGCTTTCGCCAACCCTCACAAGAAATATATTTTTGCAAGTTTATTATTTAACATTCTGTATTCTGTATTCCAGATTGCTTCTGCGGGAACGATACTTCCTGTTTTAGGAATGCTTTTCGGAACTATAAACAATAAGAAAACGCCCATAGAGCCAGAATATATTGGAGGCGGTTTTTCGGAATATTTTAGTTATCTGAAAGATTATGCATACTATTTCATAGAATTAAAAGTTCATCAGCATGGGGCGCTTACGGTTTTGGCATGGCTTTGCATCATTACAGCTGTGGCGTTTTTGGTCAGAAATTTATTCAGATACATAGGTTCTTTAATGCTGATTTATTACCGTGTAGGAGTAACCAAAGACCTGAGAAGTGCCATGTATAAGAAAATCCTCAGCCTTCCAGTTTCTTTTTTTACGGAGCAAAGAAAAGGAGATATGATGTCGCGGATGTCCAATGATGTAGGCGAAGTAGAAGGCAGTATTTTAGGAAGTTTGGTTGAGTTGTTCAATGCTCCTTTTATGCTGATAAGCACTTTGGTTACGCTGTTTTTTGTAAGTCCTGTGCTTACATTATTCACCCTGATTGTGCTGCCAGTAATGGGGACAATCATTGCCCTCATCGGGAAAAGTTTAAAAAAGGATGCGCATGAAGCTCAAAATGAAATAGGAAATCTATTCTCTATTATAGATGAAACCTTAAAATCTACCAAGATTATTAAAATATTTAATGCTGACCAGCTGCTTAATAACCGCTTCACAAACACGATAGACAAATGGCTGAAAGCCTCCGTAAATGCAGCCAAAAAAAGAGAGCTTGCCTCTCCGATGAGTGAGTTTTTAGGAGCAATCACTTTCTTGATTATTACTTGGTACGGCGGTAAGCAGATTATTGAAAACCAAAGCCTTTCGCCTGAGGAGTTTTTGGTATTTTTAGCCATGTTTTTCCAAATTTTGCCTCCAGCGAAGAGCCTTGCGAACGCAACTTCTTCAATACAAAAAGGAGGGCCGGCACTAGAGCGGGTGATGGATATTCTGGATGCCGATGTCAAGATAGAAGAGAAAGCCGATCCAATCGCGATAGAAAGCCTAGAAACAGGGATAAGTTTTCAGGAAGTTGGTTTTTATTATAGTGAAGACAGGACTATTCTTAAAAACTTCTCACTCAGCATTCCCAAGGGAAAAACCATCGCACTTGTAGGACAGAGTGGAAGCGGTAAGACCACCATTGCCAATCTTTTAGCGAGATTTTACGATGTTACTGAAGGACAGATTCTGATAGACGGACACAACATTAAAGACTTAAAACTATCTGATTACAGGAAGCTTATAGGTATGGTTACTCAGGAATCCGTGCTTTTCAATGACAGTGTTTATAATAATATTCTCATGGGTAAGCCGGAAGCCACCCAAGAAGAAGTAGAAGCAGCAGCTAAAATTGCCAACGCCCACCAGTTTATCATGGGACTTGCAGAAGGATATCAAACCAATATAGGCGATGATGGAAACAAACTCTCTGGCGGACAGAAACAAAGAATATCCATTGCCCGTGCCGTGCTGAAAAATCCTCCGGTTATGATTTTGGATGAGGCAACTTCAGCACTGGATACCGAGAGCGAGAGATTCGTGCAGGAAGCATTAGAAAAAATGATGGAAAACAGAACTTCGCTGGTTATCGCCCACCGCCTTTCTACAATCCAAAAAGCAGACTGGATAGTAGTGATGGAACGAGGGATGATATTAGAACAGGGAACACATTCAGAGTTGATGCAGAAAAATGGAGCTTACAAAAAACTCGTGGAATTACAAGATTTTGAATAAAAGCAAATCATTAAAATAAAATATGATGACAAAGAAAGAACAATTTATAGAAGAATTAAATTCAAGGTATAAAACCAAAGGCGCATTTATCACTTTGGGGAAAGGAATTTTAGATGGCGAAGTCCTGCCAGAAGTTGATATCAACATTCCCTTGAAAACCGTGAACCGACATGGGCTGATTGCCGGTGCTACAGGGACAGGAA
Organism: uncultured Flavobacteriaceae bacterium; assembly: GCA_963517805.1. Taxonomy (GTDB): domain Bacteria; phylum Bacteroidota; class Bacteroidia; order Flavobacteriales; family Weeksellaceae; genus JABCPE02. The sequence goes on from CAUQHD010000083.1 coordinate 5,668, forward strand.
AGACTAAAACCCTGCAAGTTTTCATAGAGCAACTCTCTCATGCTGGTGTTCCTTCTCTTGTGATGGACATCAAGGGAGACCTCTCTGGAGTAGCGGCGGCGGGAGAAGAAAATGCAAAAATTCAGGAACGGTATGCCAAAACCAAACTTCCTTACTCGCCGCAGGCGTTTCCCGTGGAACTGATGTCTGTTTCTGAGGAAAAAGGAGTGAAGCTGAGGGCTACAGTTACCGAATTTGGTCCTGTTCTGCTCAGTAAGATTTTAGGGTTGAATGAAACGCAATCCAGCATTATTTCCATTATCTTTAAATATTGTGATGACAAGGGGCTTCCGCTGATTGATTTAGAAGATTTGAAGAAGGTCTTGCAGTTTGTAACCGATAATCCTCAGGGCAAGAAAGAACTTGCAGAGGCTTATGGTTCTATTTCTACAGCTTCTTTGGGAGCGATTCTGCGTTCCATCGTAGCGCTCGAGCAGCAAGGGGCTTCACATATTTTTGGAGAGCCGAGTTTTGATGTTCAAGACCTACTGGAAACTCGCGATGGCAAGGGAGTGATAAATATTCTGAGAGTTACAGATATTCAGAATAAACCAGCGGTGTTTTCTACTTTTATGTTGTCTCTTTTTGCGGAAATTTACCTTACCTTTCCAGAAGCAGGAGATTTAGATAAACCAAAATTAGCTGTTTTTATAGATGAAGCTCATCTTATCTTCAAAGATGCTCCGAAAGTTCTTTTAGACCAAATAGAAACGATGGTAAAGCTCATCCGTTCTAAAGGAGTGGGTATTTATTTCATCACTCAGATACCGGGTGATGTGCCGGAGAATGTCCTCAGCCAGCTGGGGCTGAAAATACAGCACGCCCTGAGAGGTTTTACAGCAAAAGACAAAAAAGAAATCAATAAAGCAGTACAGAACTATCCTACGACAGCCTATTATAAGACCGAGGAGCTTATTCAGGCGCTGGGGATAGGTGAAGCACTCATCACCGCATTAGATGAAAAGGGGATTCCTACGCCTTTGGCACATACTTACCTTATTTCGCCGGAAAGCCGTATGGATGTGTTGTCTGCTACTGAAATAGACCATTTGGTAAACACTTCCCGAATGGTAGCGAAGTATAACCAAAGCATAGACAAAGAATCTGCCTATGAAATCCTAATGAAAAGGATGAATGGCGA
>CAUQHD010000084.1:0-6788 GCA_963517805.1 uncultured Flavobacteriaceae bacterium
AAAAAAATCTTAAAAAAAAATTTTGAAAAACCCCCTAAAAAATGGTTCCCATTTTTCAACACGCGGAGGGAAAAGCAGGGGGGGGGTGAGTTAGGAAAGGTTTAGGGCTTTAGGAAATATTTTTAGCTTTTGTTTCCGAAGCCTTGATTTTTGGTGCTTTTTATCAAGAAAAAGCACGAAATCATTCATCACTATTTAAAGCCAAGACAACCTACCTCCGAGCTAGGTTGAGCTGCCTTTGAACCAGGATGAGTTGCTTCTGAACCAGGTCGAGCTACCTCGGAACCAGGATGAGCCGGTTCGGAACCAGGATGAGCTACCTCTGAACCAAGTCGAGCCGGTTCGGAACCAGGATGAGCCGGTTCGGAACCTATCGCAAAGCCCTATAAATAGGGAAAAAGTGATTTTTAGCCCTTGAAAACAAAAAAAAGACCGCCAGTCTGCTCGGCAAAAAATGATTTTTGGTTTTATCTGCTCATTAACCCGATTGATTAAAAATGGTTTTTTCTTATTTTTGCACCATGCAGACAGAAAAAATCATCTTAGGGATAGACCCAGGGACTACCGTGATGGGCTTTGGGATTATCTCCGTGAAGGGAAGTAAAATGGAGCTGGTCTCCATCCACGAGCTGGTGCTCAAAAAATACCCCAACCACGAAACCAAGCTGAAATACATCTTCGAGAGGACTTTAGCCCTTATTGATGAGTTCCACCCTGATGAGGTGGCGCTGGAAGCTCCTTTCTTTGGGAAAAATGTGCAGAGTATGCTCAAACTCGGTAGGGCGCAGGGCGTTGCGATGGCAGCGAGCCTCTACCGGGATATTCCCATTACCGAATATTCTCCCAAAAAAGTAAAAATGGCGATTACCGGAAACGGAAACGCAAGCAAAGAGCAGGTGGCAGGCATGCTGAAAAACCTGCTCGGCTTGAAGGAATTTCCCACCAAATACTTAGACGCCTCAGACGGGCTGGCGGTGGCGGTGTGCCATTATTTCAATTCGGGAAAGGCGGAGAGCACAAAATCTTATTCGAGCTGGGACAGCTTCCTCAAACAAAATCCGGACAGGCTGAAATAACCGAGGTTTTGCACCGCAGGTTCTAAAAAATCTTTTGTTTAAAAATGAAAAAACGATTCTTTATCTTTTTAATATTCCAATATTTTGTAATGAATGCACAGGAAATCAATCGGCTCATCAACCAAGCCTCTGCCGATAGGTTTGACACCAAAATAATCTTTAATAAAGAAGATGAAAACCACTATATGCCGCTGAGCATCATCAACGGCAAAGAAAAAGGCAGGGTCTTCACCATCGTAGCCGGAATTCATGGGTATGAATATCCGCCCATTATGGCTGTGCAGGAGCTGCTGAAAGAAATAGACCCAAAACAGCTGAAAGGCACACTGGTCATTCTGCCCATTGCAAATGCTGGGTCTTTCTATGGCCGCGCTCCCTTTGTAAATCCTACGGACAGGAAAAATCTAAACCTGGCTTTCCCTGGTTCCGCTTCAGGAAGCATCACGGAGCAGACCGCCCACTGGATTACCAAAAACATTATTCCCGTTTCTGATGTGTTTCTGGACATTCACGGCGGAGATGCCAATGAGGATTTGATACCCTTTGCATGTTATTACAACAATGAGGGAGACAAAGAAAACACCCAGCTGGCTCATAGGCTCTCGGAGGTCTCGGGCATGCCTTATATTGTGGCTTATCCCTACACCATTACGAAAACCGAACCGGCTCTGTATGCCTTTAAACAAGCTGTTCAGGATGGCGTGGTAGCACTAAGCATAGAAGCGGGAAAACTCGGCACTGCAGACAGGGAAGACATCAGCCTACTGAAAGAATCCGTATACCGCATGCTGGATTTCATGGGAATGTACCCGAAAAAGAAGGCGGAAACCAAAAAGAAGGCTTACCAATTTTTCAGCCGGCAGTCTTATATAAAAGTTCCCGAGAAGGGAATATTCTACAGCCGCCACAAAGCAGGAGACCGAATAAAAAAAGGAGAAAAGCTGGGCTATATTACCGATGATTTTGGGAATATCATCCATGAAATAAGCGCTCCCGCAGATGGCATTATCTTATACAAAATAAGCACTCCGCCGGTAAATAAAGGAGAAACTATGTTCTGCATAGCATCTTGAATTTAATTTTCATATTAAAGAAAAAAATATTATTTTGCGGAATAAAATCAAAAACAATGATAGTAGAATATTTTTCATTTTTCCTTGGGATGATTTTGCTGATTGTAGCACTAATCATGCTAAGCAATAAAATAAAGGTAGCTTACCCTATCCTGCTCCTCATCGCTGGGCTTGCGGTAAGTATGCACCCTAAAGCACCAGTCATAAAAATAGACCCGCATCTTATTCTCATCATATTTCTGCCACCACTGCTTTATGAAGCGGCTCTTGCCAACTCATGGAAAGAAATATGGCGCTGGAGAAGAACGATTTTCAGTTTTGCGTTTATCGTGGTCTTTCTTACAGCGATTTCGGTGGCTTTCGTGGTCAATCATTTTATCCCTGGGATGTCCTTGGCTCTTGGATTTTTGTTAGGAGGTATTGTTTCTCCGCCTGATGCCGTGAGCGCTGGTTCTATCCTAAAATTTGTGAAGGTTCCTAAGCGGATAGCTACCGTTTTGGAAGGGGAAAGTTTGTTTAATGACGCCTCTTCATTGGTTATTTTCCGATTTGCTTCGGTGGCAGTGACTACGGGGCAGTTTATATGGCAGGATGCAGCTCTTAGTTTTGGATGGATGATATTTGCGGGAGTGGGCATCGGTCTGCTCATCGGATTTATCTTTATAAAAATCCACCAATGGTTTCCTACGAATGAAGATATAGATGTGATATTGTCTATTGCTGCGCCTTTCATTATGTATATCGTAGCAGAAGAGGTTCTGCATGCTTCTGGGGTGATGTCGGTAGTGTGCGGTGGGTTATACCTTTCGTATAACAGCACGAAATATTTGAACAGTTCATCACGGCTGAGGGGCATCAATGTATGGCACAGCCTTACTTTCCTACTGAATGGTTTGGTATTCCTGCTCATCGGGTTAGACATGCCAGAGATTGTTTCCGGACTGCACGAAGATGGGGTGAGCATCGTTCAGGCTACTATCTATGGGCTTTGGGTTACCGCCGTGCTTATGGTTATTAGAATTATTGCTTCCTATGGGGCGATAGTTACTACCCAGATTATGAAAAGATTCATCACTGTTGCAGACCCACGGATAGAGCTAAAAAGTCCTTTCATAGTCGGATGGTCTGGGATGCGCGGGGTGGTTTCGCTGGCGGCAGCACTTTCTATTCCTCTCACTTTGGAAGACGATATTACGCCTTTCCCGCATAGAAGCTTAATCCTTTACATCACTTTCGTGACTATTTTTGTAACGCTGGTATTCCAAGGGCTTACCCTTCCTTTTATCATTAAAAAGATAAATTTACCCGAGTTTGATGACCATCTTCCTGAAAACGAAACCGAGAAATTTATCCTTAAAGAACTGGCTAAAAACTCTTTGGAATACATCAACTCTAATTACAAATCTGAAATAGAAAACAACCGCACCCTAAGGCATTATGTAAGCCACTGGGAAGAGCGGCTGGAATCAGAAGAAAACATGAAAGTGCCAGACCATATCCGTGATATTTATCTGAATGTTTTGGAGCAAAAAAGAAAACTGCTTTTTAAAATAAACAATGAAAATCCGAAAATAAACGAAGATATTATCAGGAAATTTATCCTTCGTATAGACTTGGAGGAAGAGAGAATAAAACATGAGTAAAAAGAAAAAAATCCTTATCCGCATTGGTTCTCTGCGTCATGGCGGCGCAGAGAAAGTGCTGTTAACCTTTCTGAAAAACATCCCTGCCGATAAGTATGAGATAGACCTGCTGCTCAACCTGTATTCAGGGAAGTATCTTTCGGAAATCCCTAAGTGGATTAATGTTTTGTATCTCAACAAAGGCGAAATGATTACTACCAACCGCCCTCAGGACATTATCCCAAAGGCGATGCGGGTGATTTATCAAGGTTTATTGAAGGTTTTTCCTAAGCTGCTATATCACAACAAATTAAAAAACAAAAAATACGATGTAGAGTTTGCGGCAATCCATGGTTTTAGGGATGAAATACTGAATTCTCCTATAAAATCATCTAAAAAAATAGTCTGGATTCACAACGATTTGTCCCAAGTAAAGGGCTATAATGACGAAGAAATCAGAAAATTCTTTGGGTTTGACAAAATCATGGTTATTTCAGAAAAAATTCAAAATTTATTTGAATCATTAGCTGAAAATGAAAAGCAAAAAGAAAAGATAGTCAGGATTTATAATCCATTGGACACCAATGAAATCATAAACAAAGCAAAGGAAAAAGCTGAAAAATATGTGTTTGACAAATCTATTCCTACTTTTATTTCGGTAGGAACGGTGTTTCCGCAGAAAGGTTTTGACAGACTTTTGGAAGCGCACAAAAGGCTTTTGGATAAGGGATTGTTTCACAAATTGTTAATCATCGGAGATGGCTATGATTTTGAAAACATTAAAAAACTGAAATCCGACTTAGGATTAGACGAAACCGCTACGATGCTCGGCTTTACCTCTAATCCTTACCCTTATTTTTCTCAGGCAGATTTTTATATTTTGAGTTCGCGCTACGAAGGCTTTCCTACGGTTTTATTTGAGGCCATCACACTGAAAAAAAACATTATAGCAACCGATGTTTCCGGTGTGGCAGAAATGCTGGAAAACGGCAGGCTCGGGCTCATTGTAGAAAACTCCGAAGATGGCATTTATAAAGGAATGGAACAGGCTCTCCTCCATCCAGAAAGTTTTAAAACTTATGAAAACAACCTTCGGGACTACCAAATGCCTTTTGATTTGAAAAATTCTGTCGGCAGTATTATGAATATTATAGATAATATTTAATTTTGCAACTTCAATTTTACTAAAATGACAAAGACTAAAAATATAAATATATTCAACAAACGGGCAAGATTCGAGTATGAAATACTTGAAGAATACGAGGCTGGGATAGTCCTTACAGGCACTGAGATAAAATCCATCCGGCTCTCCAAGGCTTCTATTACGGAGAGTTTTTGCGAATTTATTGATAATGAACTTTTTGTAATCAACATGACTATTGATGAATATAAGTTTGGGACTTTCTACAACCACAAAATAAAACGAGAAAGAAAGCTCCTGCTCCACGCCAGAGAACTTGATAAATTAAAGAAAAAAGTAAAGGATATTGGATTTACTATTGTTCCTTTAAAACTCTACATTAATGAGCGGAATAAAGCTAAACTTTTAATAGCTTTAGCAAGAGGAAAAAAGCTCTTTGACAAGCGTGAAACCATAAAAGAGCGAGAGAACAAACGAAATCTCGACAGAATTTTAAAGAAAAATTAAAAAAAAAGTATTGTTATATCAATATTTTTACTAATTTTGTATCTAATTAATTTTAAATTATATTTAATTCTATGAAAAATCTAAGATTAGGAATTACAGCATTAGCGCTTACAGTGGCTTCTTCTGTTTCTGCCCAGACTACTAACAATAAATGGTTGATCGGGGTAGGAGCTCATGGAGTAAACCATGTAGCGGCTAATAGAGGTGTAGGGCAGGCATTAGGAGATGCTTTTTCTTCTAAAGATTTGTACACGATGAATAATTTCGTGATTACGCCGCCATTGTCAAAATTAACTGTTGCGAGAAACTTAAACAAGTTCTTAGTTCTTGACTGGCAGACTTCCGTAGGGAATGTTAGCAACAAGAGAATTAATATGGATAAAGAATTTTTCTTGATGACAGGTCTTGGTCTTCAATTCAAAGTGAATGGATTTTGGAATGAAGAATCTTGGTTTGATCCATATGTAAGAGTAGGTGCTAACTACTTAAGACATGATTATACTAATGTAAGCTTCCCTCTTACAGATGTACACGGTACTGTATATGGAGGTTTTTCAGGAGTTGGTACACCTAGAAAAGCAGATCATTTTGCTGTAAATGGTGGTTTAGGATCTAACTTCTGGTTTACTAAAAACTTTGGTATTGGTATCCAAGGAGATTATGTAACTACTCCAATAGATAAATCAAACTTAGCTAATTTCTGGCAAGCTTCTGCTTCTATCAACTTTAGATTTGGTAACAGAGATAAAGATAAAGATGGAGTTCTTGATAAAGATGATGCTTGTCCTGAAATCCCTGGTCCAGTAGAAAACCAAGGTTGTCCTTGGCCTGATACTGATGGAGATGGAGTTCTTGACAAAGATGATGCTTGTCCTGAAGTTCCAGGTCCAGTAGAACTTAACGGTTGTCCTGATACTGATGGAGACGGAGTTCTTGACAAAGATGATGCTTGTCCAAATGTACCTGGTCCAGTAGCAAATCAAGGTTGTCCTTGGCCTGATACTGATGGAGACGGAGTTCTTGACAAAGATGATGCTTGTCCTGAAGTTCCAGGATTGCCAGAATACAACGGATGTCCTAAACCTGCATCTATAATCGCAGTAGAAGCTACTGGAGCTCTACAAGGTATTATCTTTGACTTTAATAAAGCAACTATCAGTAATCCTGAATCTCTTAGAAAACTAGATCAGGCTGCAGAAGTAATCAAATCTTCTAACGGAGGTACATTCCTTGTTACTGGTCACACAGATAAGAAAGGTAATGATGCTTACAACTTGAAACTTTCAAGAGAAAGAGCTGCTTACATCGTGAAAGCGTTAGAGCAAAGAGGTGTTGCAGATAGTCAATTGAAATCTACTGGTGTAGGTGA
>CAUQHD010000085.1:0-6756 GCA_963517805.1 uncultured Flavobacteriaceae bacterium
TTTGTCAGTGTATTTTTGGAACAGCTCCTGACACTTTAAAAGTAAAAACTCAGAAAAAGCATTTTATCAATGACTTAGAAGGGGAAGAGAAATTAATCGCTACAGACCAAGATTTAGGAAAAACCTTGGAGAACAACACTTTTGGGAGCTGTGCAAAGTTGAATAACAATCCCTGTCAGGCGATGATTACAGAATGGAGTGGGTTTTATGACAAGGTCACATTAGAAGCCAATGGCGGACATCCGCTCTTGGAAGACAGCAAGGCTACCTGTCCCATTGGTGGAAATGGCTGTATAGAAATAACTTTTCACGGGCAGAGCGCAGAATTGGAGGAGCGAGATATTCAGAACACAGATGCTATTCTATTACAGGTAGTTAGCCCGTTTTTAGATATAGAAAGCGCCTTAGAAGAAATAGAAGAACAGGAGTTAGATGCATATTAAATTAAACAAGAAAATAAAATGGCCAAAAAAGGTGTTGCAAAAATTACTGGAAATCAATCTCCTATGGTAGGTGAGAAGCAGATATACAGCATTGAAAGCTGGTATCCTGATACACCACTTATAGAGAGAAATCCACAAAATGTAACTTGGGAACTTTTCAAGAAAAGAAAAAATGGAATTTTTACAACAACCAATATCAAGAAAAAAGGTATTGGAGAGTTTACTTTTGGAGAAATTGCCCAAAAGCATACCTATCTACTAGAAGCCTATCTTTATGCCCCAGAAGGGAAAGGAATTATCATAAACCCACAACCCTCTAAAATTCCTAAAATCAATAAAGTAGAACTTTTTTATTTAAATGGAAATAAGGGGCAGGTTTTTAGTTTTACAGAAAAATTTATTGCAAAAGCTTATTGTGTGAATTTGGAAGGCAAAGAGTTGAAATTTACACTTTGGGAAGACGATGAAAAAGGCAGTGGACATAGTGAGAAGAATTTAATTGTTGAGACCAAAAAAGAAAAAGTTGATTCTAAAGGGGTTGCAAAGGTTGATTTTCAATTGACTAAAGCACTTATTCAGAAAGCGCAGAGTGGAGAAGCGGATGCGAGGGAGCTGGAATTTTATGTTACTGTGGAATATTATGCCCACAAAAAACACGCAACGGAGAATATCCACATCAAGAATCCTGAAGTAAAGAAAGAAACTCCTAAAAGCCCTCAGGGTTCTAAAATTTCCAAAGCCCCTAACTCCCCAGCCTCTAAAAAAGGAGAGAGCAAGAAGGAAGAGAGTGCTCTGGTAAGGGGCATAGCGAGGAAGGATAAAGAGTCCGCTGAAAATAAACCAAAGTCTGATAAAACTGTGGTAGTTAATGTGGAGGAGAAAAAAGAATCCACAGAATGTTTTTGTAAGAAAAAAGAAAACCAATTTTACTGGAGTGATAAACTTACTTGTAAGGAGCGAAAAAAAGTACTGGAGGTATGCTCAGAGCTTTGGGGAGAGGAGAATAAGTCAGTAAAGGCAAGTGAATTAATGTCTATCATTCATTTAGAAAGCGCAGGAACATTTAGTCCATCAGCAGATAATAGGAGGGGCTATTCGGGTTTGATACAGTTTAGTGATGCGTCTGCAAAATCACTTGGTACAACTCGTTCAGAGTTGAAAAAGATGAGTTTTGTGGAGCAGATGGATTATGTTAAGCGTTATTTTGAGCGTAAAAAGGATTTGCTTAACACCATGATGGATTTATATCTGTTAGTGATGAAACCTAGTGCGGTCGGTCAAGGAAAGAATAAGGATTATGCAATATTTGATGAAAGTGTCTCCGTTCCTGATGGAGATGGAAGTAATACATCTGCTGCTGAAAGGATGAAAAATATCAATAAAGAGCCATGGGTTACAAAATATGGATATTCAAGTAATCCCTCATTTATGCTAGAAACAGGAGAGAAAAAGAAGCGAAAGAAATGGGTTTATACTAAACAGCAATATGAAGACAGAGCTGGCTTTGAAGGTGGAAAAACATATATATGGGAGGTAGAGAAGGTCTTGAGGGAAGAACATTATGATGAAGGGAAACTAAATGTTTTTAATGGTGTGTGTGAAGAAAATAAGGAGAAAAAAGAAGAGAAGAAAACCACTACAGATGAAAGAGCGCCTTGGATGAAATATGCAGTAGGTGAACTTAAATCTTATGGAGGAATTAGGCAAAATGAAAGTCCTCTCAAAGAGAAAATTTCAAAATATTTTGATTTAAGTTCTCTTCCTTCGGGTAACTATAGTACATACTGGTGCGCGTCATTTGTAAACTGGTGTTTTGAACAAACTAAAGATTATAAAGAAACAAATTCTATGACAAATGTTGCTGCCTTTGATTGGTTACCTCCTGAACAGGCAAAATTGAAACGAAAAGATATTGATGGGTGGAAAAAAGGAGAGTTAATAGATAGCATTGAAGATGTATTTTATGGAGCAGTAATTGTATTTTCTCATTCTCATGTTGCTTTTGTTATGGGAGAAACAGAAGATGGAAAAAGCCTCATTTATATTGGAGGAAATCAATCTGATGGACAAAGAGGAGATGGGCCAGGAAAGAGAACAATTTCTACAAATCCAATACTAAAGTCGAAGTTTGGAAAAACATTTTGGTTGATAAAGCCCAAAGGGTATAGTGTTTCAGAAAATGAAAAAAAACTAGATAAATTGACAACAAATGGAAAAGAATTAGATAAATCATCAACTAGATAAAAATAGACCATGAAAAAAATATTATTGATAATTTCTGTTTTGAATATTTATCTCGGATGTTCACAAAAAAAAGAAGAAAATATTGAAAAAAACAATCTAATGAGAACAAGCAATAATAATGTTGAAATTATTCTTAGACAACAGTTGGAGAAGGGAATATCGGGAGAAGTTCTAAATTCATTTGATATAGAAACTTATACATATTCTAAGGAGGATATGGAGGCGGTCATCCCAGTAGCAGAGAAAATAATCTTATCACAAGGATACATTCCGCCTTCAAACAAGGCGTTTTCTGAAAAAGTACAGATGATTTTTAAAAGGAAAATAGATTTTAATTTATCATCAAAATACTTGTATCTCAACTTTAATGAAAAATGTGATAAAGAGGTAAAATACTATAGAAATGATAAGTCTGTAGATGTGACGCCGTATTCGTACTACATCATTAAAAACAGTAATTTTTTAACCGAACTTTATGCCATTCCAGAGCTGATAGATTATAAAAATGCATACCCTAAACTTACAGAATTTGAGAAAAGATCAATGGAAAAATACATGGAAGATGGCGAGGAAGTTAAAATTTATAAATGGAAAGATCTTCCGAATTTATCGGAGCTTCGGCATATGCACCAGCAGAAGTTGATTCATCGCAACAAGTATTTATTCAATGATGACAAGGCGAGTTTTGTGTGGCTTAGGTCTAATGATACTTGGTTTTTGGAGAGTTTGGTGAAAACCTTTGGTTATGCGGAGGATAAGGCTCTTTTGGACTTTGTATTAAAGGAAAATTATAAAGATTTGAACGAATTAGAAAAAATACTGATCAGCCGTTCCTGTGGAGGGAAAAACCGCCTAAATACTGAGGTTTTCGCAGTGGTAAAAGGCTGGAAGAAGAAGGAATTGTCTGATTTTTCGTTTCGAATCCAAGAACTGATGTATACTTTAATAAAAAAGGAAGAACAGGGCAAATCCGAAATAGATTTCCCAGAGCTTACCAAGATATTAAGCGAGACAGCTTATCATATGAGCAAAACAGATGAAAATTCTTATTATAATTTTTTCCCAATTTTAAACCTAACTGAGAAATACAGAGAAGAAATTGAAAAGAAAAATTTTTATAACAATCCAGACTTGAAAAAAGTATGGGAAGAAACCAAAACAGGTGGTAGGTGGCGACCAGGAATGGAAGAGGCTAGTTTAAAAAGAGAAACTTTAGAAACAATAACTCTCTACCCCCGCCCAGACTTTGGTAGTACGCCAAAACAGTTAGAAATAAGCTCTGAAGACATAGAATACTTACATAAGGTTTCCGATTGGGATTTTGTGCGTGTTCCCCATATGGTGGGCTATTTGGCTCCTAAAAATCCTAAGAAACATTCTTTTCTGGTTGAGGAAGATTTTACACCGAAAGAAGAAAAAGGTTTTTGGGATAAGTTGTTTGGGTAAAAGTAGAGTTCAGTAAAGAAACTAAAGTCTAATTTAGAGAGTCCATAGATGACGCCTTAAAGAGGAGAGCTTTAGAAGAAAATAAAAGTAATGGGGAATAATTATAAAAACCTGCTGAAATAAGAGCAGGTTTTATAATTATTTATCAAAACATTCTATATTTTTTGTTTTTCCCAGTAGAGTTCACCATTCTTCAAGGTGACACCGACAATGTCTCCTTCATTAAACTCTCCTGCTACAATTTTTTTTGCTAAAGGTCTTCTTAGTTTTCCTCGAATAACACCCTTTAGTGGCCTTGCTCCATATTTTATGTCATAGCCTTCTTCTGAAAGATATTCTTTGGCTTCTTCCGAAATATTTAATGTAATATTTAAATTTTTAACCAAATCTAATAATTCTTTTTTGAGGTGTATTTCAAAAATTTTCAGAGCATTCTCTTTACTTATCGGTGCAAAAGGAATGATTTCTGTAAGTCTTCCCAAAAACTCTGGGCGGAAAAACCTTGTCATAATCTCCAAAAGATCAGTTGAAGCTGGAATTTTCCCATTAGCAAAAGAATTTACAATAAATTCTGAGCCTATATTAGATGTAAAGAGAATGATAGCATTAGAGAAATCGCCTTCTTTGCCAAGTCTGTCGTGCAGTTTACCTTCGTCCATTATTTGAAGAAAAACATCAAAAACTGAAGCATGAGCCTTTTCTATTTCATCAAAAAGAACAATGGAATAAGGCTTTTGTCTAATTTTATTAACCAAAAGTCCGCCCTCTTCATAGCCTACATAACCAGGAGGCGCTCCATAGAGCAATGCCGCAGAATGCTCTTCTTTAAACTCAGACATATCAAAGCGGATAATTGCATTTTCATCTTGGAAAAGAAATTCTGCCAAGGATTTTGCCAGTTCGGTTTTCCCTGTTCCTGTTGGTCCTAAAAAGAAAAATGAACCAATGGGTTGTCCAGCTTTACTCAGCCCAGAGCGGGACTCTAGAACCGCTCCAGAAATTGTAGCTATAGCGTGGTCTTGCCCTACCACTCGGTGGGAGAGAACCTGCTCTATTTCATTCAAACGCTGTTTTTCTTCTTCTTGTAGTTTTCCGATAGCAATATTTGTTTTTTGAGAAATCATCAAAGCTAAATCTCTATCAGTAATATCGCTTCGTTTTTCCAAAGCAACAGCCTCTGCCAGCTCTATTCGTTTTCTAGAAAAAGCAAAAATATTTTCGACATCAATAATTTGATTATCAAAACCTTCTGGTTCTTCTTCAGAACTTAATAAGTATTTAGTTTTCTCTACCAAATCCTTTAAAAGCCATAAAGCATGGGTTTTTAACTGTTCCTCTGAATAATTTTTTGTGTTTTGTTCTAGATGTATGATCTGATTCTGAAAATGATTTTTCTCTTTCAGGAAGGACTCACCAGCAGTTTTTAGAGCAGACATTGTGTGGTCTACTAAATCTATTGCCGAAGCAGGAAGACTTTTTTCTTTCAAATAACGCTTAGACAGACGAATCGCCTCTCGGATACTGCTGTCATCAATATTAATTTGATGGTGGTTTTGATAACTTATCAATGCCTGTTTGAGCATTCTGAAATGAGTTTCATCATCAGCTTCTTCCATTTTGATAATTTCGAACATTCCTGATAATCCCTGTTCTTTTTCTATCTTTTTGGTATACTCTTCTATTGTAGTAGTGGCAATCAGAGTGAGTCCTTTTGACAATTCACTCTTCAACAGATTGCTAATTCCCGTATCTTGGTGACTGCTCAATAGTGAATGAATATCATCAATAATCAAAACGCTTTTGGGATATAAACGAAGTTCATTGGCAATATTTTTCAGTCGATCTTCTATTTCGCCTTTGTAAGAAGCTCCAGCAATAATAGCTCCTAAATCAAGTTCAAAAACCTCTAAACCACCAAGCAAATCAGGAATCTGATTAAAAACCAATTTTTGGACAAACCCCTCTATCAGTCTAGTCTTCCCAATGCCATGATCTCCTATAATCAATACATTTTGTTTGTGATAGCGACAAAGTATCTCCGTAATATGATGGAGTTCTGCATCTCTACCAATTAAGAAATTATCTTCTTGATAATGAGTTAAATCATTTTTCTTATTCTGTTTTAATAAATCATTCTTTTTCTTAATCTCTTCTTTTTTATTGATACAATATTTTTGCAAAAAGCCTTTCTTTGAAGTGGATAAAGATTTTGGTGAAGAATTAGAAATGTTGTCAGATAATTCAAATTTTGGCTGATCTTTCAATAGTTCTTCTCTTGTGACAGGAAAGGTTTTCATTTGATCAAAACTAAATGCCACCCCTGGTGAACTCAACGCGGCCATTAGACAAAAAAGCGTAACTTCGTCCTCATTTAGCAATTCACGGATAGCATCTGCTTCAGCAAAGATTTCATCTATAATTTCAGAAGGTTCACAACTGCGTAAATTTGGAGATTTGGGTGCTTCTTCTATTCTAACTTCCGCCCATTCTTCCAAAAAAAACACATCAACTCCTAGTTTCTCCAAACTTTTTAAAAGAGATAAATCTCTATTTAGTATGGCTTTAAGTAAATGCGCCCCAGTATATTGCGCATTCATATTCTCTCGCCCTATTTTCTGAGCAA
>CAUQHD010000086.1:0-6747 GCA_963517805.1 uncultured Flavobacteriaceae bacterium
CCTTTCCATTTGCTTGTAGCATGGTCATAGTAGTAGAATCCTGGATCTTTTACATTTTCTACTTTTGTACCTGGAGTTCCCTGTGTGTTAGAAGTAACAAATACCAAAGCTCCATTTTGGTCTGCTCCATAAACAGCAGATTTAGCATTAAGCTGTCCAACATCCAATCTTGGCACTAAAACCCCATCTGGCATAGATGTATCAGTAGCTTCAGCTCTTACATCCAATGTAGTCTGTGGAGTATCTGTCTTTATCCCAACCCCTTTTTTGGCCGTTTGTGCATTTAGGCTTACAGAAAAACCTAAAAGTGCAATTGCTAAGTAAAAATTTTTTTTCATAGCATTTAATTGTTTAAATTTTAATTATTTTAAATATTCACTCTCAAAAGTAAAAACACTTTCTCTGGGTGCAAAGTTATATAATAAAAATGAATATTGCAATTTTATTTTTATTTTTTTTCTTTTTCTAGTTAAAAATGTGGTATTTATGGCTCTTTGGCTTATTTAAAATTAATGGTATAAACTCCGGTAGAGTTGGTTTGTGCTTTTTCTGCTTTCACATATTTTTTTACCAAAGTAACAGCGTTATTTATGGTGTTTCTGCTTCTAAGCCCCCCTACCCTCATGGCAGAAATCACATTACCATTCTTATCTACCGTGTAAGCAATCTCTATTGTGCCTTTTTCTCTTACATTATTGGTTGGGAGTTTTCCCTTATAGTTCATAGTGCCTGGTATGCCGGCAATGAGCTTTCTATCCACTCCTATTTTACTCTCTTTTGGAGCTGTTTTTTTAGAAATGTCTTCCTTTTTCTTCTCTGCTGGAGTTTCTGTTTTCTTGGCTATTTCCTGCTTTTTCTGAGATTTGGTTTCTACAGGAACAGCTTTGTTTTCAGCAATTTGCGTTTCTTTAGGCTCTTTTACTTCTTCTTTTTTAGGCTGTTCTTCTTGAATTGCAACCTGCTCATTTTTAACAGGTTCTACAACTTTCGGAACAGAAACTTGGATTTCTTCTGGCTCCTCTATTCTGGACTGAAGAGTATCTCTATCCAAAATATCTTCATCAGCCAAAATTTCTTTTTTATCTTGGTCTATCTTTGTGCCTTCCCTTTTTTCTATCGGAACAAAATATAATATTCCAAAAAACACGCATGACACCAATGCCGTAAATCCTATACTTTTTACCCTGCTCATATTCTTTTATTTAATTTCAGCAACGATTTCTAAAAATTTATTGCCTTTTAATTTGAGTTCTGTTTCTATTTTATAAATCAAGGAAACCAAAATCATGTCCAGCCCATAAACCACCATTCCTATGAAAACCGCAACAACAAAAGGCAGGAACGATGCATAAAAAAACTCCGAACCAAAATCTATTTTTCCGCTAAAAAAGAAAGCAGTAAAAGACATTCCCGCTCCCAAAAAGCCTAAAAGCAGAATAATCTTTGCCAATAATTCAAACTTAAAAATATCTCTTTTAATTTCCGCAACCTCTGCTTCTCTCTGATTTTGAACGGATAAAAATAATTCAAACGAAGATTTTTCTATATTTTCAAGTCCTTTTTTTATCATCCTGGATTCCGGCGAAACAACCCTCTTGCACCAGTCCATCGCTGCTTCTATTCTATGGTCGTAGATGCAGTCGGCTACATTATCCAAAAA
The DNA here is from genome assembly GCA_963517805.1 of uncultured Flavobacteriaceae bacterium. Taxonomy (GTDB): domain Bacteria; phylum Bacteroidota; class Bacteroidia; order Flavobacteriales; family Weeksellaceae; genus JABCPE02. The sequence continues at coordinate 1,661 of CAUQHD010000086.1, forward strand.
ATCTTCCTCTTTGCTGCCAATTTCTTTCAAATAAAAATATTTAGAAAAAAACAAATACAAGGCTGCCACTCCCAAAACTAAAAGAATGACTATAAAAAAATCTGTAAGAAAACCTCCGCTGAACAAAAATTCCCACAGAGAAATACGACTTGTCTGCTCCATAAACTATTAAAATACCAAAACAAAGATAAAAAGTTTTTTTGTAAAAACCATTCTATTCTCTGGATTAAACGAAAAAATCAAGCATTTTCTTATAAAAACAACTTGGTTTAATAAAAAACAAATGTATTATTTTAGCTTTGACGACTAATGAATGATAAATTATTTCTTAATTTTGCAACTTATTTAATAAACTGTGGGAAAAAATAAATTAGCTCGTTTTGCGGAAAATAAAACCCTGCCCAATGTAATTCAACCTACCAGAGCAGAGGCTTTAGAAGGATTTAGGCTAAAAGGCAGATGGCAGTCTGAATATTTTAAAAATAACAATCCTATTGTGTTAGAATTGGGCTGTGGCAAAGGAGAATATACCGTAAATATGGCAAAAGCCTTTCCTGATAAGAATTTTATTGGGATAGACATCAAAGGGGCGAGATTTTGGTTCGGAGCAAAAGAGGCTGTAACATCTAAAATGGACAATGTGGCTTTTCTCAGAACGCAGATAGAGCTTATTGATTACTTTTTTGACAAAGATGAAATCAGTGAAATATGGATAACTTTCCCTGATCCACAGATAAAATACCGCAGAACAAAACACAGGCTGACCAACCCAGAGTTTCTTAATCTTTACAAAAAAATTCTAAAGAAAGATGCTGTTATTCACCTAAAAACAGACTCTGAATTTCTGCACGGCTATACACTAGGGCTTCTGCAAGGGCTGGGGCATGAGATTATTTCTGCTCACCATGACATCTATGGTGCTCCCGAATACGACCCTGAAACACCCTTGCTGCGAGAAATAAAAACTTACTACGAAAGCCTTTTCTCCGCGAAAGGAAAAACAATTACTTATATAAAATTTAGATTGAAATAAATTCTATTTAACAAATGGGAAATAATAAAAAACATATCTCTGGATTAGGATTTTTTAATTACTTTAAAAATATCATTGGTTGGCATATCTATGCCTATCTGGTTCTCAATTTTTTGGTGGGATTACTGGATGGATTAGGCTTGGCCATGTTTGTTCCTCTGCTTGCTATTGCAACAGGCTCTAACACAGGGAATGAGTCTTTGGGTAATTTAGAATTTTTGATAGATTTTATTCGTACCTTAGGAATAGAACTAAACCTGCAAAATGCTCTTCTCCTAATGGTAGGATTATTTGCGCTGAAAAATTTCTTCTATTATTTAAGAATTATTTATTTCAACAAAATCCGTATCATGGGGCTTTTGAAAATAAAGTTAGATTTGGTTTCCGGCCTTAAAAACCTTTCCTACAAAGGCTTCACAACTATGGATGCTGGGAAGATACAAAATAACATGATTGGGGAAACGGGCAACCTTATTTTGGCTATGATTTTCTATTTCAACTCGATACAGCATATTGTAATGCTGCTGACTTACATTACCTTAGCATTCACCTCAAACTGGCAATTCGCCATAATGGTAGGAATAGGCGGGGGTATCACGAATATAATATATAAATACATTAATAAAATTGTAAAAAATTATTCCATAAGAAAGAATGTCATCAGACATGATTTTAGTGGAAACCTGACGCAATCTATCAATAATTTCAAATATCTGAAAGCCACTAATTATTTTAAAAATTACGAAACCAAACTCAACCAAAACATACATGAAACCGAGCGAATCAACTATAAAGTTGGCAAAATAAGCGCCATGGCGGAGAGCCTCAGGGAGCCTATGATTATCAGTGTAATTGCACTCGTAATCTTAATTCAGGTAAATATAATGGGTGGAGATTTTGGGTCTATATTGGTTAGTTTGCTTCTGTTTTATAGATCTTTAGCCCATTTAGTAACGATGCAGAACAACTGGTCTGGCTTTGTAGAAACATCTGTAAGCTTAGAATCGGTGGAAAATATGCTTTCGGAATTCAGGAAATATGAAGAAATTTCACATACCGAGGAAATAAAATCCATTAACAATATTTCTGTAAAAGATGCAGAAGTAATTTTTGATGATAAACCTGTTCTTAAAAATATTAACCTAAACATCCCTAATAAAACATCTATTGCTTTGGTCGGGGAAAGCGGCGCAGGGAAAACTACTCTCGCCAATGTTATCTGTGGGCTTCTTCCTCCTAACAAAGGGGAAGTAGTAACCAACAACCAATCGGTTTATAATTCAAATTTGGATTCTTTCAGAAGTAAAGTCGGGTACATTACACAAGAACCAGTGATATTTGATGATACTATTTTCAATAATGTTACTTTCTGGGCAGAAAAAACACCTGAAAATTTGGAAAAATTCTACAATGCGATGAATATGGTTTCCATGAAATCTTTTGTGGAAAATTTAGACCGGCAGGAAAATACTCCGTTAGGAAATAATGGAATTTTAATTTCTGGTGGACAGAAGCAGAGAATATCCATTGCCAGAGAACTTTACAAAGATATTGAACTTCTTATAATGGACGAAGCAACTTCTGCTCTTGACTCTGAAACCGAAAAATACATTAAGGATAATATTGATTTGCTGCATGGTAAATTTACCATCGTAATCATTGCCCACAGACTTTCTACCATCAAAAATGTGGATAGAGTCTATCTATTAGAAAAAGGCGAAATTTTGGATTCCGGAAGTTATAATGAACTAATAGATAAATCCGCACGATTTAGAAGAATGGTAGAACTACAAGAAGTATAAAAATTTGTATTAAAAAATTTGAAAAATGAAAAAGAAATCTATTCTATTTGTCTCTGATATTCCTAATTGGGCTTATCATTATATCATAAAAACATGGGTGGAGACTATTCATACTGATTACGACTGCTTTATAACCTTTGCTAAAGATTTTTCTATCCGCTCAAAAGAATATAGCTATATAGATGTTATAAAAAATAGATTAGGTCTCCTATTAAAAAATTCTTATCCTAAATTTTATATCCATCCTTCCAGAAAATATTCTTATCCTATTTATAAGCAAAATCCGGTATATGATGCGATATCTATGCGTCCTATAGATAAAGTCCATTTTGATGCCATGATTATCATGGAATGCTATCTGCAATTCACAGCAGAACTGCCATTTACAGCAGATAAAACATTTGTTGGGCTATATACAGATTCTTACCCTCACGAAGGACCTTCTTATGATTTTAAAAATAATATTGATTTAACAAAACTTCCCAGAGAAGAGTTTTTTGATAAATATATCAGTAAAAATGATGGTCTCATTGTAGGAAATTATAACCTATATAATGACTATAAGAATTTCAATTTTCCTATAGAAATTTCAAATGCAACTTATAAAGCTGAGCAATTTATTGAAAATAAAAATGTGGGAAAAAATAAAACATTAACCATAGGCTGGACAGGAAATCCTAATCGAGAAATGAAAGGTTTTAGAAATATTATAGAACCTGCCATTAAAGAGCTACAAGCAGAGGGACTTGATATTCAATTGAAAACAAAATTCAGTGGAAGCTATGAGGATTTACTCAGTTTCTACCAAGATATAGATTTAGTTTGTATTGCCTCTTCTAGTGATACTGGTCCTTCACTATTTGCAGAAGCATCCTTATGCTCCGTCCCTGCTGTTTCTACAAGAATTGGATTTCCTAATACTGTAATAAAGAATAGAGAAAATGGCCTCTTTATTGAGCGGAATAAGGAAGATTTAAAAACAGCTATCAAACAATTATACAATGACCGAAATTTACTTCAATCATTTTGTTCAAGAATAAAGGCTGATCACCTTAAGTTTTTCGATAACAATTTATTAATCAACAACTTAAAGAAACTCCTGTCTACATCATTCTAAATTACCTATAATATCTCCATTTAAATAGCTTGAATCCGAGGTTTGTAGGCAGGCTTGTATAGAAGTCTTTTTTCTTAATTTCTTTAGAGAATTTGGAAGAAAAATAATCTAAGACACTTAATGAACTAAGAGTCTTATAGTTAGCATAACTTTCTTTCCATAAGTGTTCATTCTGCTGCGCTTTCCAGTTCATTTGAAGCGTCATATCTTTGAAAGCAATCAAATATTTTAGGATTAGCCTTTTCCTTTCTGCTTCTGTCTCTTTTTTTAGTTCTTTATCAACATACTGCCCAATAGTAAACCAGTTATCAAAATTCTTTTTACCCCGATTATGAATTACTGATTTTTTATGTAGAAAATAAGTATAAGTAACGCCTTTATTTATAGCTATTTTATTCATTTTCAATACTAAATGAAAAGTCCAAAGCTCATCTTGGGCAAAAAGCCCCCTTACAAAATAGAGTTTATTCTGCCTTAAATAATCTACAATAAACAACTTATTCACGGCATAAGTGACCAGCTTCCCAGAACAGAAAGCCCTCAATATATTATCATTCCCTTCTATAACCTCTTCCTCGGCATTAATTTTAATGCAGATACTTTTTTTTCCTGTTTCCTGTTGTTCGCATTCCAATTGAGAAATAGTCATCTCGGCTTTTGTCTTCTCTGAAATATCAACTAATATTTTTATACAATCCGGCGTAATAGTATCATCGCTATCCAAGAAAAAAAGATATTTCCCCTGTGCTGTATCTATTCCTTTATTCCGCACAACAGAAAGCCCCGAATTCTCTTCCAAATGATATATTTTCCAATTTTGAAGACCATGTTTTTGGATAAATTCTTCTGCAATCTGTACAGAATTATCTGGAGTTTTATCATTTATCAGTGTAACTTCCAGATTTTTATATGTTTGATTTAAAACAGATTGCAAACACCTTTCTAAAAACTCTTCACATTTAAAAATCGGAATTGATATCGTAACTAATGGCTGCATAATTTATTTTTTAAGTTTATGACAACAAGAGATTATTCCTAAACTCTTTTGGCAAAATTAAGTATTATTTTCGTTCAGAAAAACAGGTTCTCTACATATTTACTTTTTATTGGCTTTCAATAACTTACACAAACCAGT
>CAUQHD010000087.1:0-6604 GCA_963517805.1 uncultured Flavobacteriaceae bacterium
CTAATCCATTTTATTATATTTTTTCATTAGATTTTCGTAGGTTTTTTGTGGCAGAATCCATTTGAGAGGAATACCGATTTTTTGTCCAAATTTCCCAAAATAGTAATGAGCTTTCCATTTGTTTTTGAGCAATAGTTTTTCGATGTATTTCGCCACCTCCACAGGCTCTACTCCGTGGTCTACATGGGAATTCATAGTAGAATAGACTTTGTAAAAAATGTTTTTGTAAGGCTCAGAAACTGTGGTTTTGATTCGGTTTTCTGCAATATTGGTTTTTATATCGCCTAGATGAAGGGAGCAGAGTTCTATATTCCAAGCTGAGATTTCGTATCTCATGGCTTCGGTAACTTTATCCAAAGCCGATTTGGAGGCAGAATAAAATCCTCTGAAAGGCAGTCCCATTTCTGAACCGATGCTGGAAATATTGATAATCTGTCCTGATTTCTGCTCGCGCATTTTGGGCATCACGGCGGTCATCATCTGCACTGCTCCGATTAGATTCAGGTTAAAAAGTTTCATAATTTCCTCTTTATTAGAATCTTCCACGGCTCCCACCATGCCCATTCCAGCATTGTTGATAAGAATGTCAATATGGTTTTCTTTGGATAGAATTTCCTCTATGGCACGGTCTATTTGGCTTTTTTCGGTGATATCGGTCGGGATGGATGTGAAAAGCTTAGAATCAGTCCTTTTTCTGCTCAGTCCGTAGACTCTGTGTCCTTGTTTTCCGAAATATTCTGCAAGGGAAAAGCCTATTCCAGACGATGTCCCTGTGATGATGATTGTTTTTTTCATTTAGTCGTGTTATATGGTTGATTCTCCGTTTAGATTGGTGGTCAGGGCTTCGGTCATGAAGTCAAAAAACGGGCGCATTGCTTCCAGACCAGTTGTTACTTTTTCTAAAAAATCAGGGCTGAAAATTTCCTCGTTTTTGAAATTTTGCACCAAAAGAAATTGTTTTTTCTTTAATAAATGAACATAAGGATGCTCTTTTTCAAAGCCTTTTGGAACGGTTTTTAGTTCTTCGCCCCAGAATGCTCCTCCGAATAATTTTTTGGCTTTCACTGAATTTAAAAACGCCTCCAAATCCTTTCCGTTTAGTTCTATTTCTTTTCGGATTCTGTGCAAATCATCTTTATTTGGTGCAAAAAATCCACCGCCGATAAAGCAGTTATCAGGCTCAATATGAAGATAATAGCCGCCTCTGTACTGTGGCTGTCTTCGGGCAAAGTAGCCTCCGAAATGGGTTTTATAAGGAGTTTTGTCTTTGGAAAATCTCAAATCTCTATGAATTCGGTAGATTTTCGGCTCTGAAATGAAATCATTTTTTGCAATTTCGCTGTGTACAGCTTGGAAAAACTCCGAAAAATCAGCCTTTGCCTTTTCGTAGTCGGATTTATGGGAGCTGAACCAGTCTTTGTTGTTATTCTTTTTTAGCTCTTCTAAAAAAGAAAAAATGTTTTGTGATATTTTAGAATTCATTTATTTAGGATTAAATAGCAAAGTTAATAAAAAACCATTGTTAAAACGGTTTTCAGTTTTAGAAATGAAATTAGGTTATTTCACAAATTCCCAAAAATCAGGGAAAGATTTTTCCACCACTTCGGGATTTTGTATTTCTATTTCCTGAATTAGCGAGTAGGGCGCGAATGCCATTGCCATACGGTGGTCACCATAGGTAGCGATGGATATATTTTTTTCAGGATTGGTGTAGAGGACAGATTTTATGGAATTGTCCGAGATTTCTGTTTCGCAGCCTATTTTTTTTAGTTCGTTTTGAAGGGCAGAAAGCCTGTCGGTTTCTTTTATTTTAAGAGTGGCAAGTCCGCCGATTTCAAAAGGGATTTTCAACGCAGCAGCTGTTACACAGACGGTTTGGGCGATGTCTGGGCAGTCGTTCATATTGAGCTGAATGGACTGAGGAAGGCTAAAATTACTTTTTGGAATCAAAGTGATTTCCTGCTGATTTTCATTAAAAATAGTATCAATTCCGAAAAACTGAGAGTAAATTTCGGTAATTCTGGAATCGCCTTGCAGAGAATTTTTATTAAAATTTTTAAGTGTAATTTTTTGTCTATTCAAAGCCGAAAACGAATAAAAATAAGAAGCTGAAGACCAGTCGGATTCCACAATGAAGGCAGTTTTTTGAGTTTTGATATTGGGAATTTGGATAGTTTTGTCTTTTAGAGTGATGGATTTTCTGCTGATTTCCGAAAGCAGTTTCAGAGTCATTTCTATGTAAGGCTTTGATGTGATTTCTCCCAAAAGCTTTATGGTCAGGCCGTTTTCTAATTTTCCTCCGACAAGAATGAGCGAAGTGATAAACTGCGAAGAAATATCCGCAGGAATTTCCACGAAATTTTTTTCTAATTTTTTTCCTTTTATTTTAAGAGGAGGAAATCCCTCATTTTCTAAATATTCTATGTCTGCTCCCAGCTTTCCAAGTGCTTCTATCAGAGGTTTTATGGGTCTTTGTTTCATTTTTTCGGAGCCTGTGAGGATTTTTTCTGCGCCCTCCTGAATCGCAAAAAATGAAGTCAGAAACCGCATCGCTGTGCCAGCGTGGTGGATGTCTATTGTTTTCTCATCAGAATTCAAAGCTTTTTGTAAAAGTTTGGTATCCTGTGAGTTAGATATGTTTTTTATTTCAATGTTTCCAAAGAGTTTTTGCAGAATTAACAGACGATTGGATTCGCTTTTAGAGCCTGTGATTTGTATTTCATTTGGAAGAACTGGGCGAAATAATTTCATTTAGAACAAGCTTTTATTTTAGTTTTTCATTGTTTTGGTGCCTGTTTTGGTCTCTTTCTGTCTTTTTTTTCATTTTCTTGTCAAAGGCATCTTGCAGGTCTATCCCAGTTTGATTGGCAAGGCAAAGCGTTACAAAAAGCACATCGGCAAGTTCCTCTCCGAGGTCTTTGTTTTTATCACTTTCTTTTTCGGATTGTTCGCCGTATCTTCTGGCGATGATTCTTGCGACTTCACCTACTTCTTCGGTTAGAATCGCCATATTGGTCAGCTCATCAAAATAGCGGACACCGATTGTCTTTATCCAGTTATCTACTTGTTCCTGTAGTGTTTTGATTTCCATTTAGTCTATTTGATTTAGTTCTTTTAGTCGAGTAATATTTTTGTAAATTCTGTAAGGCAAAATAAAAACACCTAAACAACCAGAGATTAAAAATTTAACCATAAAATAAATCAACCAGCCTATAATTGGCAAGAAAAGGAAGTAGTCGGCTGTAATTCTGTTTAGAAATCTCCAACCTGCAACCAGTGAAGAATAAGCATAAAAGAACATAATGTATGACATTATGGGCAAATCTCTGTTTTGAGAATTGAGAAGCGATAAAACAATAAAAGTAATCACTGCACCTCCGCCAAAAATAATGAAGAAATCTTTGATAATTTCGCTTCGTTCATGAGAAATTCTATTTTTATTACACTCTACACAAATGGGAAATGTATAGAGTGAGGAACATTCTATACAAAGACCTTTATTGCAATCTATACAGCTGCTAACTGCAGGTAAGTTAGGGTGGTTATAGCAATTCATATTATTTAAATATTTTTTATTGATAAGCTCCGATAGTAGGATTACTCGTTCTTGAAATGCCTTTGATATCCCGAGGAACACTAGCCGCTGTAGATACATTTCCTCTTCTTTTAGCAGGAGAATCATCTGCGGTGCGAAGGTTCATTCTCACAATGGAGCTGTTCAGGAATTTTGGTTTTTCGTTTTTTATAGAATTGATTATCTGTGGATTATAATCAAAATTATAACCAGCCTTGTTACTGTATTTTATAAGCGAATGGCTGATAAGATAATTAAAATTATACCCAGAAACAGGCTCAAATAAAATGGAATTTTCCTTTTTTCCGTAAACGATGGAGTTTTTGATGTTGAGTTCCAGATTTGCATTTTCTGTATTCCCTGAATTATTTCGCCATTTATTCGTAGCATAAATTCCCAAAGCTGGCGAAGCAGAACTTTGATACCAATAATTAGCTAATGTACAATGAGTAAGATTAGCCTCGCCGCCACCGAATATAGCTAAATTCGCTCTTCCACAGTTGTTCATCACCATATTTTCTGCATTTATTTTAGATTTCACGGAATAAATTCCATACTCCTGAAAAGTATGAATGATAGAATTTTTGATGTTGGCTGTGGTTTTATAAAGATTAAGCCCAGAATTTCCTCCGAAAATCTTAGCGTAATTCATATTTAGAACGGCATTTTCTTCAAGGTGAATTCCATCCCAGTTGAGCGGAATGGTGTCATATCTTATATCATTTCTGTCGCCTCGGAAAATGACTTCTTTGTCTATCAGACCATTGATATTGAGCTTTGCGTTTTTAGAAATTTTCAGGCTGCTGTTCTTTGTGAAATAAACTTTCGTTCCTTCTTCTATATCAAGGGTTTTCCCTTCCACGAGAGTAAGCTCTCCGAAGATGATTTTAGCCTTGTCATTTCTCCAAGTTGTATTGGCGTTTAGGATATTTGGATTTGTGTCAGATTTTATGAAAAACTCGGCATCCTGTACCACAGAAAGAAGTGTTACATGCTGGTTGCCTCTCGGTGAGCTGAAAACTATTTTGTCCTCGGCGATGGCTTCCCTTGCATTGGCTACGGGAGCTATTTCTATGAAGATAATGAGGCTGTCATTTTTTCTCAGCGGAACATCAAGAAATTCTGTCCCTGCCTTTCCATCTACATTGATACGGTATGGTGAGGAGCTTCCGCCTTCTAATGTGATTTTTGGAATTCGGACATCTTTATTCTCTTTGTTATAGACAGTTACGAAATAAGTTTCGGAGCGAACCTGATTATAAACCGTATCACAAAATACGACATCATGTGAGAATTTTAAGTCCGCAGAAGGAGTTTCAAAGTTTATTTCATCCCTTTTACACGAAACAAATAACATTAAAACCCAAAAGCCGAGCCCAAGTAAGAATTTTACTTTCATACGCATTAAAATAATATTCAAAGATAAATATTTTAAGATAAATATTTAAAGTTTTTGTGAATTCAAAAAAAAATAATATTTTTGCAGACTGAAATACCAATATAAGGATAAGATGTCCATTACCATTTTATCCAAGTAATTGAATTTAAAAATAAAAATAATTTCTAGAATATTATGAAAAAAGGAATCCACCCTGAAAATTATAGACTTGTTGTTTTCAAAGATATGAGTAACGACGAGGTGTTTCTTTGCAAATCTACAGCAGAAACAAAAGATACAATCGTATATGAAGGACAAGAATATCCATTAGTAAAAATGGAGATCTCTTCTACATCTCACCCGTTCTACACAGGAAAAGTGAAATTGGTAGATACTGCGGGTAGAGTAGACAAGTTCATGAACAAGTACAAAAAATTTGCTAAGTAACATTAGGAAAATATTAAAAGACCTTCTGATTTTTTCAGGAGGTTTTTTTGTTTAGAAGAGGAAAAGAATTAAATTTGTTACAAATAAAAAAATATGCAGTTAGTATTTTCTGATGCCCATTATTGGGAAAATTTCCTTCCGCTGACTTTCACTAGACCTGTAGCGGAAATGCGATGTGGAATTCTTACTTTTTCTGACCGATGGAAAAAGCTTTTGAATACGGATGAAATTTCCTACATCACGGAGGATTATCTTCAGCAAAAATTCGCTAGACCAGAGGGAAAAGAAAGTTTATTCATCACGCCTAATTGTATTCCTTCGGATAGAGTTTTGGAGCAGATAAAGGGACTTCAGCTTGGTGAGGCTTTGGTTTATGAAAATGAACTTTTGGCGGCAAAGGTCAATGTGGGAAATTTTAGTTTGGATCAAATAACAACGATGATGGATGTAGAGGGAGAAATCTTGTTGTTTAAACAACCTACGGATTTATTTTCTTTCAATGATAAAGCGATAGATTTTGATTTTGAACTACTTACAAAAGGAAGAACTTCACAGCCACTTTCTTCTACAAATGGATTTTTAGGAAAGACCGAAGATTTGTTCATAGAAGAAGGTGCAGTGGTGGAATATTCTACACTCAATACTAAAACAGGGAAAATATACATTGAGAAAGATGCAGAAATTATGGAAGGCTGCCATCTTCGTGGACCGATTGCTCTTTGTGAAGGTTCTAAATTTAATCTCGGAGCCAAAGTTTATGGAGCAACGACCATTGGGCCTCACTCAAAAGTAGGCGGCGAGGTGAATAATATCGTCATTTTTGGGTATTCTAATAAAGGTCATGATGGTTTTGTGGGAAATTCGGTTATAGGCGAGTGGTGTAACCTTGGAGCGGATACCAATTCTTCCAATTTGAAAAACAATTACGCCAATGTGAAACTTTGGAATTATAAATGGAAAAAATTTGTAGATACGGGGCTTCAGTTTTGCGGATTGATAATGGGAGACCACTCTAAAACAGCGATAAACACCCAGCTGAATACAGGAACGGTAGTGGGTGTGGCTGCTAATATTTTCAAGAGTGGATTTCCGCCGAATTTAGTGAATAGCTTTAGCTGGGGAGGTATGAAAGATGATGAAAAGTATAATCTGAATAAGGCATTTGAAACCATAGAAAAAGTAATGGCTCGTAGAAAGGTTGATTT
>CAUQHD010000088.1:0-6504 GCA_963517805.1 uncultured Flavobacteriaceae bacterium
AGCTTCAGCAGCTTTACCAAAATATAGGCTACGAAACTTTGAAAATTTCTTCTGTTTCAGGGGAAAACATAGAAGCCTTGAAAACACTCTTGAAAGATAAAGTTTCGGTGTTTTTTGGGCACTCAGGAAGTGGAAAATCTACTTTGGTCAATACACTAGAACCGACACTTGATTTGAAAACAGGAGAAATATCGGAGGCGCACCTCAAAGGAAAACATACGACTACCTTTGCGCAGATGCATTTTTGGAGTTTTGGCGGAAGTGTTATTGATACGCCAGGCGTGCGTGAGTTTGCGATGGTGGATATAGAAAAAGAGGAAATTCAGCATTTTTTTCCAGAGATATTTAAGGAAGGGAAGAATTGCAAGTTTCATAACTGCCTGCATATCAATGAACCAAAATGCTCTGTTATAGCCCATTTAGAGGAAGGGAAAATTTTGGAATCAAGATATTTGACTTATTTAAAATTGATGGAAGAAGCGGAAGAAGGGAAATAATTATACAAGGTTATTCATAAAGTTTTTTTAAATTTGTAAGCTTAAAACATTTGTATGAATTTAGACGAACTGAAAGAGCAGTTACCAAAACTTTCCATAGAAGAGGCTTTGGCTTTGTTGGTTGAAAAATTTCCTAAAAAAGTAGTTTTTTCTACGAGTTTTGGGATGGAAGATCAGATAATCACAGATTATATTTTTAAGAATAATCTCCCGATAGATATTTTCACGATAGATACAGGGCGAATGTTCTACGAGACCTATGACACTTGGGTAAATACCAATGAAAAATACAATGTGCTCATTCCAGCTTATTATGCTGATAATCATAGAATAGAGGAATATGTGAGAAAGCATGGAGTTAATGGATTTTACAAATCTGTAGAGCTGAGAAAAGAGCATGATTACATAAAAAAAGTGGAGCCTTTGAAAAGAGCTTTGGAGGGATATGATGTCTGGATTACAGGAATCAGAGCGGAGCAGTCTCCACACAGACAGCAGATGCCGATGGTGGAATGGGATGAAGGGAATAAAATCATCAAGTTTCATCCTCTATTACACTGGAAAACAGGAGAGCTTTTACCATTTTTAAAAGAGCATAAAATCCCTTACAACCCGCTCCATGAGAAGGGCTATGTAAGTATAGGTGACCAGCCGATGACACGCCCAATAAAAGAAGGCGAAGATATCCGCGCAGGACGCTGGTGGTGGGAGAATGAAGAAAAAAAAGAGTGTGGACTGCACTGGAATGAAGAGAAGAAGTAAGAATTTTATTCGTTGATTGTTTAAAATTAAAAAAATATATTATGAGTAATCATAAGGACAGGACTTTAGATTATCTCGACCAGTTGGAATCTGAGTCGATTCATATATTTCGTGAAGTGGCAGGGCAGTTTGAGAAACCTGCATTATTATTCAGTGGTGGTAAGGACTCTATAGTCTTGGTACATTTGGCTTTGAAGGCTTTTCGTCCGTGCAAATTTCCGTTTCCGCTAGTGCATATTGATACAGGGCATAATTTCCCTGAAGCACTAGAATTTCGTGATAATTTAGTAAAGAAATTAGGCGAAAAACTCATTGTCAGAAAAGTAGAAGATACGATAAAAAGTAAAGGACTTACCGAACCAAAAGGAAAATTTGCCAGCAGAAATGCATTGCAGAGTTATACGCTTTTGGATACAATAGAGGAATTTGAGTTTGATGCTTGTATCGGTGGAGCGCGCCGTGATGAGGAAAAAGCCAGAGCAAAGGAAAGAATTTTTTCTGTTCGAGATGATTTCGGAGGCTGGGACCCAAAACTTCAGCGCCCAGAATTATGGCACACCTATAACGGAAAAATCCACAAAGGAGAAAATGTGCGTGTTTTCCCTATCAGCAACTGGACAGAGCTGGATGTTTGGAACTACATTCGCCGAGAAAAAATAGAACTTCCTTCTGTTTATTTCTCTCACGAAAGAGAAGTGATTGACCACCAGGGACAGCTGATAGCAGTTTCTCCATACATTCAAATTGACGAAAATGATGTGATTTTGAAGAAGAAAGTTCGCTATCGTACCGTGGGAGATATGACTTGTACTGCGGCAGTGGAGTCTGAAGCCCATATCATAGATGATATCATCAACGAAATTACAGCAACTCGTACCAGCGAGAGAGGAGAAACGCGTATCGATGATAAAATATCAGAAGCGGCAATGGAGGACAGAAAGAAAAACGGGTATTTTTAACTTTTTTGGATTTAATAAAAATGGATATATTAAGATTTTTAACGGCAGGAAGTGTAGATGATGGAAAAAGTACCCTCATCGGAAGACTTCTCTACGACAGCAAAAATATACTAGTAGACCAGCTGGAAGCCATCGAAAGAAGCACCAAAAATCGTGAAGATGGAGAGGTAGATTTAGCTCTTTTGACCGATGGGCTTCGTGCAGAAAGAGAGCAGGGAATAACCATAGATGTGGCATATAAATATTTCTCCACACCGAAGAGAAAATTCATCATCGCTGATGCGCCAGGGCATATCCAGTACACACGAAACATGGTGACAGGAGCGTCCAATGCAGACTTGATTATCATCTTGGTGGATGCCAGAAACGGCGTGATAGAACAGACGAAAAGACACTCTATCATTGCTTCGCTCTTGAATATTCCACATGTAGTGGTAGCGATAAACAAAATGGACTTGGTGGATTATTCTGAAGAAAAGTTCAATGAGATTGTAAAAGAATACGAAAAAGTTGCCAATTCATTAGCTTTAAAGGATGTTAAATTCATTCCTATCAGTGCGAAGGATGGCGACAATGTGGTAGATAAATCCGAAAAAATGCCTTGGTATAAAGGCTCTGCATTGCTGAATCTTTTGGAAACGGTAGAGCTTCAGACTTCCCTAAATCATGTGAATGGAAGGTTCCCAGTGCAGTTGGTTCTTCGTCCGCAGGTGGATGAACTTCATGATTACAGAGGCTATGCAGGGAAAGTGGAAAGCGGAGTTTTCGCGGTGAATGACAGGGTGAAAATCTACCCTTCTAACATAGAAACTACCATAAAAGCCATAGAAGTCGGCGGTAAGGAAGTTCAGGAATGTTTCGCTCCACAGAGTGCCGTGCTTCATTTGGCGGATGATATAGACATTAGCCGAGGAGATTTAATAGCGAAAGAAGATAATTTACTGAAAACTGGTCAAGACATCGAGGCACTTGTGTGCTGGATGGACGAAAAACCTTTGGCCATCGGGACTAAATACCTGCTTCAGCATAACAGCAAAACCGTAATCGCTATGGTAAAGGAAATCCGATACCGACTGGATGTAAACACCCTTGAAAAGGAGATGAACCCAGCCAATGCAGGACTAAACGAGGTGGTGGAAGTTCTGCTGAAAACCTCTGCACCGCTGAGCTATGACAGCTATCAAAGCATCCGTGAAAACGGAAGTGCTATCTTGATAGACCAGACTAGTTTTGTGACGGTGGGAGCAGTTTTGTTTAAATAAAATAGTTCAAAACCAGATAAAATAAATCCTCTTCTTGTGAAGAGGATTGTTTTTTTTCTGGAAGAAAGCCATCTTCATGTAGAAGAAGACTATCTTCATGTGAAGTAAGAGTATCTTCATGTGAAGTAAGAACATCTTCATGTGGAAGAAAACCATCTTCATGTGGAAGAAAACCATCTTCATGTGGAAGAAGACCATCTTCATGTGGAAGAAGACCATCTTCATGTGGAAGAAGACTATCTTCATGTGGAAGAAGACTATCTTCATGTGGAAGAAGACTATTTTCATGTGAAGTAAGAGCATCTTCATGTGGAAGAAGAGCATCTTCATGTGGAAGAAGACAATCTTCATATGGAAGAAGAGTATCTTCATATGGAAGAAGAGTATCTTCATATGGAAGAAGAGTATCTTCACTTCAAAAAAGAAAAGAAAAAGAAGAAGGGCAGGGGCTGTTAGTTCGGAATTTCTTTGGGGTTGATTTCCCCAGAGTTGTTGTAGAAAGTATATTCTGTAAAATCATCTTTGGCAACCATCCCGTTCGCTGCCACAAAAATATTCCCATTTTTATCAGAAATAAAAACGGAATCTTTGGTGTACATCTGCCTATTTTTTTTGTCCCAGTAGATGGATTTCATCACGAAAGTCTGTCCCTCGCTGTTGGTCACCTTTACGCCGCCTTTTGCTTCATAATATTCTTTTTTTTCTATGAATTTGGCATAATTTGCCTTTAGAGTTCCAGGGATTTCGGGTTTTTTCTTGTCAAAAAATTCTAAGTAAAGACCTTTTCTTGCCTCTATGTAAGGCGTATCAATAAAGCCATACTCCTCTATAAGAGGGGCGGTGAGCTTTACCTTTACAAAACCAGAGTCCTTCTGGATGATATTGGCATTGTAGATTACCCTTGAGGGGAAATTCTTATTGTTTTTTCTATTGGCTTTGGCAAGGTCTTCTTCGCAGGAATGAAGCACAAAAAATATAGCCACATACAAAACGGCGACTATATTTTTGCGGTATTTTTCCTTAAAACTCATGAGAGAATATTAATCGTAAAGTTGTTTTTCGAACCATTTGTTCGCAAAATTAATTCCGATAGTAAAGTTAATGAAGTTTTCTCGGACTAAATTGTCTTTGAGAGTTCCTCTTTGCCCCAGTTGTATGCCCAAATCCAAAGTGCTAAGCCTATTTACATTGCTTTTTTGGAAAGGGAAAGAAGCCCCCAGCGCAATACCATACTTGTTGATATTATGCCCGTTGATTTTCAGGCCTCCTTTCTCGTAGAAAGCTCCGTATCTGTAAGTAACCCTTGAAAAATAATTTCTGAAATTGTTATAATTCGGCAGATACCACCCGCCGACAGCCACTCTGTAAGAGTCCTGCACCTCGAAAGGCTCGTTAGAAGCCAGACTGGTAGTTACCCCTTTCTTATAATTAAGCTGAGAGGACACAAACCACTTGCCATCATGCCCATATCCAGCTCCGAAGGTAAATTCCTGCGGAATAGCGTTCTTGGAATTCTTACTTGCGGAATTTAAAATGCTTTCATTCATCTTATTTCCACTGCTTAGATAATAAGTGCTGTTGGTATATTGAGTTTTGAAATCAGCTGTGTTCCCAAAAGTATAAGTTGCCCCGAAAGTGAGCTTTTTATTTACTTTGAGTTTCTTTTGATAAACAGTTCCCAGTGTGAAATTAAAACTTGTTACTTTGTTAGTAAACTCGTGGTTGTTGATAAGAGTAGTATTTTCATAAGAAATTTCCTCTGTATCGGACAATTTCCCAAAGTGGAAGTTGGTATTCAGCCCCACCGAAAATTCTGGAGAAATACTATACCCGAAAGCCGCCTGAATGATGTTTAAACTCCCTTCACCATAGAAATTATGCGTTCCCAATGTTCCATCAGGAAGAGTGCTGGTCTTCGTCAGGTTGTAATCTTTGGAGCTGTATGGCTGATAACCGAAACCAAATTTTACTTTTTTAGACAAAGGCAGCGCAAAGAATATTCCAGATAAATAAGAGGAATGCTTACCGATTTTGGCATTATTGTAATCAGATTTTAAATACTGATTTTCATTTGTCGCCTGAATTCTGATAGATGTAATTTCTAAATTCTGGTTTGCCGCAGGGTTTTGAAAATTAAATTGATTGTTAAAATCCCAAACATAGGCCGCAGAAATCCCTGCCATAGAGGTTGTTTCTATAGAGTTATCATATTTTGTGTCTCCAATTCCATAAGAAGAGTATGGCGAATTTCCGATAGTTTGTGCATTTAGCCCCAAACTGCAAACCACAGCAAAAACTGAAATTACTGATTTATTCATTTTCTATTTTTAAAAATATCCGCAAATATCTTAATTAATAATGAAAATCAAAAATTTATTATGCGTTAAAAAATAATAAAATTGAAGTATTTCTTTCTTTTTACTTAAAAATACTATCTTTGGGCTATGAATTGGACTCAAATAATAGGACAAAAAAAACTGATAGAAATTCTCCAGGATTCCATCAACAAAGACCGAGTGGCTCACGCTCAATTATTTGTAGGAGAGGAAGGCTATGGCGGACTTCCTTTGGTCTTAGCCTATGTGCAGGAGCTTTTTAGAAGAGAGAACGAACATTCTGCTCCAAAGGTGGAAACGCTTAATCATGTTGATTTGCATTTTAGTTTTCCTGTTTTTACTAAAAATAATAATTCTCTGAGTAAGAACTTTTTCCATGAATGGAGAGAGATGATTTTGGCTAATCCTTATGCATCTATTCATGATTGGGGAGAGATTTTAGACGCAAATAAACAGTTACTTATCTCTGTAGATGAAGTGGAAGAGTGGGGAAAAATTTTTAGTCTAAAAAGCTATGAAGGAGGAACGAAAATTCTTATTGTATGGGAGATAGATAAGATGAATGCTTCAGCAGCGAATAAATTTTTGAAGTTTTTGGAAGAGCCACCAGAAAAAACAAAAATCTTCCTATTGACCAATAGTATAGAAAATATTTTACAGACTATTTTGTCCCGTTGCCAGATAATAG
>CAUQHD010000089.1:0-6404 GCA_963517805.1 uncultured Flavobacteriaceae bacterium
TATTCAAATAAAATTACTATCTTTGCAACTTAATTTTAATAGAAGATCTTTTAATGAATTCATTTACGGAATCCAACCTAAGTCCTGAGATTATCAAGGCAGTTGGCGAACTCGGCTACGAACAGCCGACAGAAATCCAGAAACAGACTATTCCTTTTATCTTATCTGATATTCGCGACCTTATCGCACTTGCGGCAACAGGAACAGGCAAAACAGCGGCATTCTCGCTACCCATTCTGGATATGATAGACGACACTAGTCGTAAAATCCAGCTTTTGGTTCTTTGCCCTACTCGTGAGCTTTGTCTCCAAATTACCAAAGACATCAAAAACTATACAAAATACCTCCCAAACATCAAAACAGTGGCTGTTTATGGGGGAAGTAGCATCGTGGAACAAATACGCTCCCTAAGAGAAAAACCACAGATTATTGTGGGAACTCCAGGGAGGGTAATAGACCTTATTGGAAGAAAAACTCTTGATTTCTCAGCGATACATTGGCTCGTATTAGACGAAGCTGATGAAATGCTTTCTATGGGCTTTAAAGATGATTTGGAAACCATTCTAAAAGAAACACCTGATGAAAAACAAACACTTCTTTTCTCAGCAACGATGAATAAAGAAGTTGAAAGAATTTCTAAAAATTATCTTACCAATCCGCATAAAATTTCTGTAGGCTCTATCAATGCTGTGAAGAAAAATATTTCTCATGAGTATTATGTGGTAAGTTACCGCCAGAAAAAAGAAGCCTTAAAGAGACTGATAGATGCCAATCCGAACCAATATTCCATCATTTTCTGCCGAACAAGAGCAGAAACTCAGGAAGTAGCAGATTTCCTTATGCAGAACGGATATGCTGCGGATGCTCTTCATGGTGATTTATCACAGGCTCAGAGAGATACGGTGATGAAGAAATTTAGGCTGAAAAATATAGAAATTCTTGTGGCAACAGATGTAGCGGCGCGTGGGCTGGATGTAAATTCTCTAACACATGTAATTCACTACTCCCTGCCTGATGACCCAGAAGTTTTCGTCCACCGAAGCGGAAGAACAGGGCGTGCTGGGAAAGATGGCATCTCTATGGCTCTGATAAAACCAGAAGAGACAAGAAAACTGAAACAAATAAAAGCACAGACTAAAATAGAACTCGCCGAAAAGCAAATTCCAAAAGGGGAAGAAATCATCAAAGCGCAGGTAGCTGGTGTTTTTGATAAATTATTAACCGAACATGATGATTATTTTGATTTTGATGATAATTTAATCCCTGATTTGTCTCAGTTTAGCAAAGAGGAATTAGTCCACCAGCTTCTGCAATTTCAGCTGAAAGACCTTGCACTTTATTACAAAGACCGCAACGACCTTTCTGCACAGAAGCTCTCCAAAGAGGAAGACCTGCCGTCCAAACGAAGAGACAGAGACAGAAAACGAGGCAAAGACAGAAAGAAAAACAGCGGCGATATGGTGCGTTTCTTCTTTAACCTTGGAAAAAGGGACAAACTAAGAAAAGTAGACATGCTGGATATCATCAATAAAGCTACAGCGAAATCCAAACGCCGAGCAGACATAGGAGATATTGAAATTTTAGATAAATTTACTTTCTTCGAAGTTGAAAAAAGCTTTAAAAACGAGATAATCAGCAACATTTCTTACATGAAATTTAAAGGCAAAGAAATGCGTGCCGAAGAAGCAAACTAACAAAAACAAGACATTCTTAAAGGATGTCTTTTTATGTTTATTTATGATAAAAAATTAATGTTTTTTTAATATTTTACTTTATATTTGCATAATATTTTTAGAATAAACTGACATGGGAATTGGGAACATTTTTAAAGCATTCCAGCCGAAAGACAAGGTGTTTTTCGTATTATTTGAAAAAGTAGCAGAAAACTTGGTTGAAATGTCCAAGGAATTTCACGAAGATGTTAAAAACTTTGACATTAACGATGCCTCTTTGGTAGACAAAGCCAAAGATTATGAGCACATTAACGATGGACTTACGCACCAAATTTATGTAGAACTCGGGAAAAATTTCATCACTCCTTTTGACCGCGAAGATATACACTCTTTGGCAACCAGTTTGGATGATATTGCCGATTACATCTATGCCTCTGCGAAGTATATCTTTCTTTACAAAAGCCCTAAGACAGAGGCTTACCAAGAGTTTTCTCTTCTGATTTATAAAGCGTGCATAGAAATTCAAAATGCGATTAAAAACTTCAAGGATTTCAAAGACTTAGAAGCTGTGAAAGAATCCTGCATAAAAATAAACAGTATAGAAAACATCGCCGATGATGTGCAGAGTTCTGCGTTAATCAAACTATTTGAAACCAACGACCCGATAAACATCATCAAAGTTCAGCAGGTACTGAATTATTTAGAAGAAGTAACCGATAAAGCGGAAGATGTCGCAAATGTGTTGGACAGCATTATCATAAAATACGCTTAAAAAGAGGCTTCTAACTTTCAACTGAATTTATATGGAATTTCCACATCTTCTTATTGCTATCATTGGTTTGGCTCTTATATTTGACTATATCAATGGTTTTCACGATGCAGCCAATGCTATTGCAACCATCGTTTCTACCAAAGTCCTCACTCCTTTCCAAGCTGTAGTGTGGGCTGCTGTATGGAATTTCGCTGCGTTTTTCCTTGCGGTTTATGTATTTGGCGGGTTTAAAATCGGAAACACTATTGCGAAGATTGTCAGCGAAGATTTTATCAACCTTGAAGTTATATTCTCTGGGCTTATCGCAGCCATTATCTGGAATCTTTTTACTTGGTGGTTTGGGATTCCTTCATCTTCTTCCCATACGCTGATAGGCGGCTTTTTAGGAGCAGCACTGATGCACGCTTTAGTGGGAAATTATATTGAAATTAAAGCCGCTTATACGGACATTTCTTTCTTTGAAACCCTGAAAATGTCCTTTTCTAAACTGACTACCCAGGATATAGTAAAATTCAATAAAGTTATTCCTATTTTCTTGTTTATATTTTTAGCCCCATTCATCGGGATGTTTGTTTCGGTCATCATCACACTGATTATCATTAATGTTTGTAAAAAAAGTAATCCTCATAAGGCAGAAACAGCTTTTAAGCAGTTACAACTGGTATCTTCTGCCCTATTTAGTTTAGGACACGGGCTGAATGATGCACAGAAAGTAATGGGAATCATCGGAGCGGCTATTATTTACTATCATGTTGATATCATTGCTGACCCTACTTATACTACTCTTGCGGTAAGTGATAGATTCGATTTCTTTGCAGAACACTATCTCTGGGTGCCTTTGGTTTCGTTTATTGCAATAGGTTTAGGAACGATGAGTGGCGGCTGGAAGATTGTAAAAACTATGGGCTCTAAAATTACCAAAGTAAATGCCTTAGAAGGCGTAAGTGCCGAGACAGCTGGAGCCGTTACCTTATTCATTACAGACCATTTAGGGATTCCCGTATCTACCACGCATACCATTACAGGGTCTATTATAGGTGTCGGGCTTACCAAGCGAGTATCCGCTGTGCGGTGGGGAGTTACCGTAAGCCTCCTCTGGGCATGGGTTCTTACCATTCCTATCAGTGCATTGGTAGCAGGAATTACTTACCTGATTGTAACCTTATTTAACTAATCTAAAAAGATAAAGCTAACCCATACTGAAAAGTGTGGGTTTTATATTTATTATCAATAGAAATTGCCTGTTTCAGGATAAAAAAGTAAATTTGCCCTAAATAAAACCTTATGGATTTCCTAAATAAATACCAGCGACTCATTGCCGAAAATATAGAAAAACATCATTTCAATGGTGAGCCGTTTGAGCTCTACGAACCTATCAACTACATCATTGCCAATGGAGGAAAGCGCCTCAGACCAGTTCTTACCCTGATGGCAGCTGAACTATTCGGAGGAGATATGGACAAGGCTCTGAAACCAGCCTTAGCTATTGAATTTTTCCACAATTTTACGCTCATTCATGATGACATTATGGATGAAGCTCCGCTCCGCCGAAACAAACCAACCGTACATACCCTGCATGGGATAAACATTGGCATTCTTTCGGGGGATGCTCTGCTTATCAAATCCTACCAGTTTTTTGAGGATTTGGAGGACAGCCAGTTCAAAAAGTGCATCCAGCTCTTTTCCGAGACAGGTATCAAAATATGCGAAGGACAGCAGATGGATGTCAATTTTGAAACCAATAACAAGATTTCTTATGATGACTATATCCAGATGATTACCTATAAAACGGCTGTTCTCTGCGCTTCAGCACTGAAAATAGGTGCCATCATCGCCCATGCAGAGGAATCCGATGCCCACGCCGTCTATGAATTCGGAAGGCATCTTGGGATTGCATTCCAGATGATGGATGACTATTTAGATGTTTTCGGCAGTCAGGAGCAGTTTGGGAAGAGACAAGCGGGAGACATCTTCGAAAATAAAAAGACCATACTCTACCTTCTCGCCTTAGAAAATGCTGATGAAGAGCAGAAGAAATCCCTGCTCCACTGGTATTCTCTAAATACCGATGATACTGAGAAAGCACAAGCCGTAGAGGAAATATTCCGCAGAACAGGTGCGGATAAGAAAACCTTGGAGCTTATCCAAAAACACAATGATTTAGCCCAAAATTATTTAAACAAAATAAAACTTCCAGAGGAGAAGAAACATCCGCTCACCGCTCTGGCAGCCTATCTTTTAGAGAGAAAAGTTTAAATCCTGAAATATTTATGAAATTCCGCACAGAAGTAGATATCGCGCCGTCAGAAAGAAAGCTGAAAACCGATGAGGCCATATTCTCCATCGGTTCTTGCTTTGCTTCCGAAATGTCCAGCAGACTGGCAGACGGACAGCTGCAGACCTTAAACAATCCCTTTGGAACTATCTTCAACCCTTGGGCGGTGAACAATGCCCTTGAACAAATCTGCCAGCAGAAAACCTACACCGAAGAAGATTTGGTCTTATACCACGGGGAGTTTCTGAGTCTGAACCATCATACTTCTTTCAATTCGGGGTCTGTGGAGGTTACACTTGATAAAATCAACAAAAAAATAACGGAAGCTTACGATTTTCTTAGAAAAACCAACTGGGTAATCATCACCTACGGAACGGCTTACGCCTATGAGTTCCTTCCGCAAGGCGTTTTGGCAGCCAACTGCCACAAGATACCTCAAAAATTCTTTAAAAAACGACTGCTGACACATGAGGAACTGACTTCCGCAATGGAAAAATCAATCCAGCTCCTTACCAAATTCTGCTCTGATGATGTGCAGATACTCTTTACCCTCAGCCCTGTGCGCCATGCAAAAGACGGCTTTACCGAAAACTCGCTAAGCAAGGCTAAACTGCTCTGCGCCATGCACGAAACCGCACAGAAACACCCACAATGCACCTACCTGCCCATCTACGAAATCATGATGGACGACCTGCGTGATTACCGCTTCTACAAGGAGGACATGCTGCACCCAAGCCCTCAGGCTGTGCAGTATATTTGGGAAAAATTTGCCCAATCTTATTTTGATACCGAGACCCTTGAGTTTATCTCTGAAAACTTTAAGATAAAACAAGCGCTGGGACACAGACCGAAAGATGAAAACAGCCCGCAGCATCAGGATTTTTTAAATCAGATAAGACAAAGAATAGCCCAGCAGCAGGGCAAAGTGAAACATAGTATTTTTATTCAGCATTAAAAACCCTTTACCTACGATGATAGACACCCACACGCACCTCTACGCAGAGGAATTTGACCAAGACAGACAAGAAGCCGTTTCCAGTGCTTTCGCAAACGGAATAAGCCAAATATTCCTGCCTGCCATAGACTCCGAAACCCACCAAAAAATGCTGGATTTAGAGGCTGCCTATCCGCAGAAAATCTTTGCGATGATGGGACTTCATCCCTGCTCGGTAAAGCCTGACACTTGGGAAAAGGAATTAGAAATGGTAGAAAAATACCTTAACCAAAGGGATTTCTGTGCTGTGGGAGAAATCGGGATAGATTTATATTGGGAGCAATCTACCCTTGACATACAGATAAAGGCTTTCGAAAAGCAGATAGACTGGGCAGTGGAGAGAGACCTGCCCATCGTAATCCATACCCGAAATAGTTTTGATGAAACTTTTGAGGTTTTGGAAAGAAAAAAACACCCTCGCCTGCGCGGGATATTCCATTGTTTCAGTGGCGACAAGACTCAGGCTCTACGAGCGATAGAGCTGGGATTCAGCTTGGGCATCGGCGGTGTGGTTACTTTCAAGAATGGAAAAATAGACCAGTTCTTGGGCGAAATACCTTTGGAGAAAATAGTCTTGGAGACTGACAGCCCTTATCTAGCACCCGTGCCGCACCGAGGAAAACGCAATGAAAGCGCTTATCTGAACCTCATCGCAGGTAAGCTGGTGGATATCTATGGTGTGAGTTTTGA
>CAUQHD010000090.1:0-6371 GCA_963517805.1 uncultured Flavobacteriaceae bacterium
GCAAGATTTTTGGTGAAAGAAAATTATACTTCGCCAGAGCATCTCTACGCCATGGGCGGAAGTGCAGGAGGGCTTCTGATGGGTGCTGTGATGAATGAAGCTCCAAAGCTGTTCTATGGCATCGTGGCGCAGGTGCCGTTTGTGGATGTGGTTACCACCATGCTGGACGAGACCATTCCGCTCACCACTGGGGAATACGATGAATGGGGAAATCCAAACGAAAAGGAATATTATGATTATATGAAATCTTATTCTCCTTATGACAATGTAGAAGCCAAGGATTATCCTAACATTCTCATCACCACGGGACTGCATGACAGCCAAGTGCAGTACTGGGAACCTGCCAAATGGACAGCCAAGCTGAGAGAGCTGAAAACAGATAATAATCTTCTGCTTTTCAAAACGGATATGACCTCTGGACACGGCGGTGCTTCGGGGCGTTTCGAAAGCTTGAAGGAAGATGCTTTGGAGTATGCGTTTTTGCTCAAATTAGAAAAGAAAGTTTAAATTTCCTTTATCATTAAAATTAAAAATCACCTCTAAAACACGATGGGAAATGCAGGATATTTTAATTTTCATCAAGGGAAAGGTGTATCCTTTATGGACTATTCAATAATCAATGTAGGATATTGAATATCCTAAATAGGATAAGGTGTGTCCAAGAT
Source organism: uncultured Flavobacteriaceae bacterium (assembly GCA_963517805.1). Lineage (GTDB taxonomy): Bacteria > Bacteroidota > Bacteroidia > Flavobacteriales > Weeksellaceae > JABCPE02. The sequence goes on from CAUQHD010000090.1 coordinate 666, forward strand.
AGGACGAAGAATATCCGAGATAGGATAAAGAGTTTCCGAGATAGGATGGAAAGTATCCTAAATAGGATGAAAGATTTCCGAGATAGGATAGGGAATATCCTACATAGGATAAACTAATCCTTTGAAAGGATAGTAAATTTCCTTTAATAAAAATAAAATAAAACCAATAAAATCTATCATAAAATAGAAGATAAACGAAATGAATGAAGTAGAAATTTGGAAGAAAGTAGAAGAATTTTTCATAAAAAACTTTGATATGGAAGCAAACCCGCCCGTGGAGATGCTCCTCTACCTGATAGGCATTCAGGAGCTGGGCAGCGGCTGGCAGGAGTTTTCCAAAGATGATAAAATCAACCTGATACACATCGCCGTGTGCAGGTTATTAGAGCCGTTCGGTTACTACAAATTCACCGGATATGACGAGGATGGCTGGCCGCAGTATGACCAGCTGGAAGACCTGCCGGAACTAAAACCCAACGAACAGAAAATACTCATGAAAAAGGCAATCGTCCAGTATTTCATTGATGAAAACCTTTTGGATGAGGTGTCCTAAGGAAAATCATAATAATTTGTTAAAAATTTCCAGTTTAACAAATTATTTTTAAACTTTGCGGTATAGAATTTGTTTTTGTTTAATCAAAATTCTGTTTTTAACAAAATTTCTGTAAATGAATAATCGTTTCATTTTAATATTGTCTTTCGCGATGACGGTCTCTCTGGTGGTCTTTGTCTCCTTGCAGCTGTATTGGCTCAAGAGGTATTACGGTGCGCTGGAGCAGGATTTTTCTAATAGGGTGCATTCTGTTTTGGAAACTTCCACGGCGAAAATATCGGAGATAGAGATTGATAAATATCTCAACACAGAATATCCTAATTTCGGGAAGAATGTAATTTCTACTAAAGAGCAGCCCGCTACGGAGACCTATATCCAGCAGGTGATAGACTCGGCGACAAAGAAGCAGATTCTTTTTTCCAAGAAAATCATCGAAAGCCAGAATATTCCTATCTCGCAGAGCGGAGACAGCCTCGAGTTGATGAAAATGTACACCGATGAGGGATTGATAAGCATCAGGAAAAAACCGCAGTCTCCAGAGAAACTGACTCCGGAGATAAACCGCACCGTGAGGAACAACACCTACCAGCTCAAGGAGTTCGCGAAACTCAATGCCTCCAATCTTCCCATAGAAAAGCGCGTGGATGAAAAAGTCTTGGACTCGGTGCTTACAAGGGAACTCCGCATGGAAGGCGTAACGGCAGGGTTCGGTTTCGGGGTTTTTGATAAGGACAATAAGATAACCTCTGTGGCAAGCAAAGTATTTTCGGAAGACAAGGACAAGGCGCAGTATTCCTATCCTCTCTTCACGGACAGCAAAGGCAGAACGCTTTATACTCTTGCTTTGGTCTTTCCGGATAAAGATTATTCTTTGGCAAAAAATAACATGCCCATGCTTTTCGGGATGGGGGTGTCGCTGCTTACTATTTTGGGAATTTACATTATTTCCGTTAATTACATGATGAGACAGAAAAAAATAGCGGATGTAAAAACGGACTTTATCAATAATATGTCCCATGAGTTCAAAACTCCTCTGGCGACAATCTCCGTGGCTTCCGACTCGCTGAATAATGACAAAATAGCTACCAGCCCTGAGAAGGTAAAGTACTACGCCCAGCTGATAAAGCAGGAAAATATAAGAATGAAGAAGCAGGTGGAGAATGTCCTGAACATGTCTAAACTAGAACGGAACGAAATGCAGCTTTTCTTGAAAGAAACCAATGTCCGTGAGCTTATCCAGAAGCTCTCCGAGTCGTTCCAGCTCATCGTAGAGGAAAGAAACGGAAAGCTCATCAAGGAATTTACTGCCGAGAATTATTACCTGAAAATAGATGAGTTCCACCTTTCTAATGCCTTGATAAACCTGCTGGACAACGCGAATAAATATTCTCCTGAAAACCCAGAAATAAAGATAAAAACCAGAAACGAAAACAATAAATATGTGATAGAAATCTCCGACAGGGGGATCGGGATGGAAAGCTCTAACAAAAAGAAGATTTTTGAGAAGTTCTTCCGCGAAGAAACAGGAAACATACATAATGTAAAGGGGCAGGGGCTCGGTTTATCGTATGTCAAAAGAATCATAGAGCTGCACGGCGGCCAGATTTTGGTAGAATCTGTAAAGGGGCAGGGAAGCACCTTCATAGTAAAGCTTCCCATGAATTAAGTTATTAACACCAAAAATAAAAACATTATGAGTAATAGAATTTTGCTGGTAGAAGACGACCAAAGTTTCGGGGCTGTCCTGAAAGATTATCTGATGATAAATAATTATGATGTAACCCTGGCGACCGATGGGGAAATGGGACTGAAGGAATTTATGGAAAATGATTTTGACCTTTGTGTCTTTGATGTGATGATGCCGAAAAAAGACGGTTTCTCTCTCGCCGAAGATGTCAAAAAGATTAACAAAAACATGCCCATCATCTTCCTGACGGCCAAGAACCTGCGCGAAGATATCCTCCGCGGTTACCAGCTGGGCGCAGATGACTACATCACCAAGCCCTTTGATACCGAACTCCTTTTATACAAGATAAAAGCCATTTTACAGCGCAGCGTGACGGTGGAAACGGAGGAACAGGAGTATTTCCGTTTCAGCAATATTTATTTTGATTCGGTTTTGAGACAGCTCAAAGTCCATGATAAAGAATACAAACTTTCCCCTAAGGAAAATGACCTGCTCCATCTGCTCTGCGTGCATAGAAATGATTTTATGCCGAGGGAACTAGCTCTTAGAAAGATTTGGAAGAAAGAAAACTATTTCACCGCCAGAAGTATGGATGTGTATATTGCCAAGCTCCGCAAGCTCCTTCGGGATGATGAGGGCGTGGAAATCATCAATGTGCATGGCGAGGGTTTCAGGCTGGTGGTAAAGCATTAGATTTTGCTGTGATGATTTGTTATAAAAACGGAGACGATGGCTGCCATCGTCTCCGTTTCGTTATCTGCTGGCATCAATGCCAAATTCCTTCCAGCTGGACTGGGGGATATCCACTTTTACGCGTTTTTTCGCGAAGGTGTATTTCTCGTCCAGCTCTTTTATTCGGTTGGTAAGCTCTTCGGTTTTGCTTTTCAGGTCGGCTTTCAGCCTTTCCTGTTCGCTGTTGAGCTTTTCCACTTCTTCGCGGAGGCGTTCCATCTCCATGATGAAGGGGTTGTCTATCTTCGTTACTTTGCCATGGTTGTTTCGTAGAGCATCTATCATTACTTTGGCATCGGTAATGTGTGCTGAGTAAGATTTGTTCATGATAACAATATTTAAGAGGTGAATAAATTAAAAAATCATCAAGGATAAGTCGAATCCTTTAAAGGATATTTAACATCCTATCTTGTTTATTGAATTCCTTTCAAGGATATTCTTCATCCTATTTAGGATGCTTTCCATACTATCTCGGAAACTCTTCATCCTATTTAGGATGCTTTCCATACTATCTCGGAAACTCTTTATCCTATCTCGGATGTGCTTCGTCCTATCTTGGAAACCTTTCATCCTATCTTGGAAATCATTTGTCCTAAATAGGATAGCGTTTTTCCTTGATGGGATTTCTTCTGTCCTATCTCGGCGCTGAGGTTATCCTGCTTTTCTATCTCATTGGAAAGAGCGGAGGGCTATTTGGCTTCCACACAGAACACTCTGTACTGCACGGATGTGGCACCTTTGAACTCTGCGCGGATTTTTTTCAGGTCTGGTGCGGCAGATTCCTTCGAGAAGAAACTTCCCGCCAGCACTTTATAATTAGGTCTCAGCGAGGCATCTATTTCTACCTTTATGGTAGGGAATTTTTTTCGGAATTCTAAGCCTATTTCATCTGCTTCGGCCTTGCTTTTGACAACGGCGACTTGTATTTTGTAGCCTAAAATCCTTGGGTTTTGCTTGCAGATTTCTGCGGTGGAGAGCTTTTTGGAAGGGGCAGCAGCGGTGCTTCCTGTTTTGGGCGCGGCGGCGGACTTGTTGCATTTGTTTTCTAGTGCGGCTAGCTCATCGCTTACTCTTTTGTCCATCGCGATGGTGAGTTCCGCCTCTCCTATGGAGTCTTTCTGGATGATAATCTGGGCGCCTGCACTGCCGGAAAAGCAGATAAGCAGGAGTATAAAATAAGCTTTCAGGATGTTCTTCATAATCTAAAATTTTGACAAAAATATAAAATATAGTTTTGATAATTCAATAAGATTATAAGTATTTTCTTACTTTTGCGTAAAATTTCTACTCATGAAACAGATATATTATTTACTGCTGCCCTTGTTGCTCATGTTGGCGGCGTGTAAGAAGGACTCGGTAGATGGTTCTTCAATAAAGAATTTTCAGTCGAGTGTAAATGATATGGCGTCTTCCCTCACGACATTGGAGCAGATCAAGTTCAACGAAGCGCTGTACATCCTGAAAACCTATGCGGTAGAAGGGGAAGGAGACCTGCCGAGATTGGAGGCTTTAGCGAAATTGATAGACCAGAAAAAAGTACCAGAGATATTTGCCCTCGCAGATGAAACAGCAAAGAAACATAATATAGAATGGGAAAGTACAGGCCCTCCATCCTTGGGCGATATGGATATCTTCCAGAACATCACGGCCTCAGAAAGAGATTATAATGATATTACGGCATCCTCGCTGGATATTTTAGTAAAACCGATGGAATTGGACAGCCTCGGCGGCGCGAGAGCATTGAGAATCATTCCCAAACTGATGGATGACAATAAAAACCCTGTGGAGTTCTCAAATGCTGCTTTGCAAACCACGATGGAAGTTTATAGCAACGGGAATAAACTCCTCACTTCCAAGAATGTAATGACGGGGAATGATTTTAAAGGGTTTTATTTGAAGCTGACTTCGCTGCCTGCCGATAAAATCGTTGATTCCAGCATAGATGTAAAGGTAAGCGTAAAAACCACGAAGAAAACTTACCAGCTGATGAAAGCGGGAGTTTCCATAAACAGCAGAGCTTTGAAGCCGGCATATGTTTCTGAAGAAACACCAGCAGAAGCACCAGAAAATACCACTCCGAAAGAAGAACAGCCAGAAAAACCAGTAAATATAGAGAAACCAGAAGTTGTAATAAATAAATTTTTAAACAATATAGGAAGCCAAAATTTAAGGGCGGCTTATGATGTATCAGACAATCCCAGCTGGGGCTCTTACGATAAGTTCTCTAATCCTAATTCTGGTTTCGGAACGGTGAAAAACCTGAATATTAAAAGTGTTTCTACAAAATCTGTAACGGACAAAAAAGCAGCTGTGGATGCCGTTTATCAAGTAACTGATAAAGACGGAAATACCACGCTTCTCAATGTTTCTTATGGTTTGAAACGCTCAGAAAACGGATGGAAAATATCATCTTACAAAATAAATTCCTCAGAAAAACAAAAGAATTAAAATATTTTATGGCAAACCAAGAACTAATCACAAAATTAGAGAATACAATAACAAATATTCCTGACTTCCCAAAGGAAGGAATACAGTTCAAAGACATTACGCCCATTTTCCTTAATCCTAAATTATACGAGGAGGCTGTTGATGAAATGGTAAAATTCAGCAAAGGCAAAGTGGATGTAGTCTGTGGAATAGAGAGCCGAGGTTATATTTTCGGTATTGCTATCGCTGTGAAACTCGGCGTTCCATTTGTTTTGATAAGAAAAAAAGGAAAACTTCCTCCGCCATT
>CAUQHD010000091.1:0-6369 GCA_963517805.1 uncultured Flavobacteriaceae bacterium
ATTTTTCCATTCTCAGCCAATCCCTCAGCCAGACAAAGCGTGGCATAGCCCGTGAAAGTCCCTATTTCTAAAATATTTTTAGGCGACAAAAGTTTAGAAATAATCGCCAGAAAGCGCCCCTGCTGTTTCCCTGAAATCATATGCGGCTGAGGAACTTCCTTGTATGTTTCTTCTCTAAGCCGTTTTAAAATTTCTGGTTCTTGGGAGCAGTTCTGTTCTAAATAAAAATCCATTTCAGGGCTTAATTCACTAAAAAAACTCATGCATCAAATTTTCTCCAAAAGTAAAGATTTTAAAATAAAAAAGCCTTAATAGAAACACTATTAAAGCTTTTTTCAATTATTTTTTTGTTAAATTCTATTTTTTCACAGGAGCTATATCCATCAGCTTCATGAACTCATCAAGCTTAGGCATGATGATGATTTCCGTTCTACGGTTTTCTGCTCTACCGGAAACGCTCATGTTTGTAGTTTTAGGATTGTATTCGCTGCGTCCTCCCGCAGTAATTCTCGATGGGTCTACTCCAAACTGTGTTTGCAGTATTTTGGCAACCGCTGTAGCCCTCAACGCTGATAAATCCCAGTTATCTTTCGGAAGATTAGATGAGTTTAAAGGAACATTATCCGTATTTCCTTCTATCAACACAGAATATTTATCATAATCATTGATAACTTTTGCTACTTTGCCCAAAACTTCTTGCGCAGCAGGAAGAACATTGTAATCTCCTGATTTATAAAGCATTTTGTCAGAAAGTGAAATCATCACAACTCCTTTTAATACTTTTACCTGAACATCTTGGTCTGCTACATTATCCAAAGAACGCTTCAACTTGTTAGATAAAGCCAAGTTCAAGCTGTCATTCTTCGCATTTGTAGAAATAAGCTGCTTGATGTAAGCATTAGAAGCGTTAATTTCTCCCACCAATTTATCAATATTCGCAGAAGACTTACCAGTATTAGAAAGACACGCATCCAATGAGGATTTAAGAGCATCATGCTGACTTTTCAGAAGGTTGTTTTCACTTAACAATGCCGAATTTTGGGCTTTCAAATCCTGAATTTCTCTTTGCCGTTCTGCCACATTTTCTATTGCCTGTTTGTAGTTGAGGTTCAGGGCATCATATTCCTTTTTACTCACACAAGAAACTGCCGTAAGAGCCACTGCACCAATGGCAAACATTTTCATTAATTTCATATCTTTAAAACAAATTTAGTTATTGACTCCGTAAATCAAATTCAAAATTAAGAATTTTAGATTAAATCCTTTTATTTTTAATAAAAATTTTAACAGCAATTTTCAAGCCAACAACACCAATTTTCTTTTATTCAACTTATTATCAATCCAATACATCAATAATGTTTATTTAGAAAAAAATTTTATTTTTGCCTAATGCTTTTTCCCGAAAAATTTTTGAAAGAACTTCATCATCTTCTTCCATTTCCAGAACAAAAGAGTTTTCTTTTGGCGGTAAGTGGTGGAGTAGATTCCATGGTGCTTTTGGAGCTTTTTAGATTTCATAAGGAAAAATATGGTTTTTCTTTCGAAGTTGCCCACATCAATTACGGATTACGGGGAGCAGATTCTGATGCTGACCAAAACTTGGTAGAGCATTTCTGTTCCGAGTACAGCATTCCTTTTCATCTTTATAAAGTAACTGAAAAAGACAACAAACCAAAAGGCTCTATTCAGCTGTGGGCTAGAGATTTGCGCTACAATTTCTTTTCAGAAATTATGCAAAAGGAGAACATAGACTTCCTAGCGACTGCACACCATCTAAACGACCAGCTGGAAACCTTTTTTATCAACCTTTCGCGAGGCAGTGGAATAAACGGATTGTGCGGGGTTCCTGCCAAGGAAAATAATATTCTCCGCCCTTTGCTGGGCTTTACAAAAGAAGAAATCTATGCTTTTGCAGAAGAAAACGGCATTCCTTTCCGAGAAGATGTTTCAAATCAAAAGAATGATTATTTAAGAAATAAAATCAGGAATATAATAACTCCTAATTTACTGAATATCAGTCCTGATTTTCTTCAAGATTTTTCTAAAAGTATTCAAATTTTGAAAGAAACCAAGGATTTCATTCAACAGCAGACGGATGAAATTTTATCCAAAATCACCACTAAAAATAGTTCTGACGAAAAGATTTTGGATAAGGAAAAACTCTCTCAGGAAACGGAATTTGCACAATTTGAAATTCTCAGAAAATTCGGTTTTGATAAACGAAATGAAATCAAAAAAATATTCGCGGCAGAAACGGGAAAAATCTTCCAATCAGAAGAAAACATTCTGCTGATTAACAGAAACCAACTGATTATCAAAAAAAAGAAACTAAGCATTGACAATGAAGAAGTTACACTCAATAAAGAGGCGCAAATTGATTTAAGCCAATGGACAAAAAATTACACCGATTCTTATCCAGATTTTTGGATTTTTGACAAGAACAAACTGCGCTTTCCTCTGAAAATAAGGAGAAAACAGGACGGCGATTTCTTCTATCCGAAAGGCTTTAACGGAAAAAAGAAAATCTCAAAATTTTTTAAAGATGAAAAAATTTCTATTTTCGCAAAATCAAAAATATGGCTTCTATGTGATGCCGAAAATAGAGTAATGGGCATCCTTCCTATGAGGCAAGACAGGAGGTTTTTGCCCAATGAAGAAACAAAAAATACTATTAAGATAAAACTAAAATGAAGTTACTACAAAAACTATTTGTTCCAATATTTGCATTTCTATCAATAGGAATTTCCGCGCAGGTAAAAGACCCAGTGAAATTCCAGCTGAAAATCAATGAATTAAAAAACAATGAATATGAAGCTGTTCTAACGGCTCATTTAGAAAAAAACTGGCATATTTATTCTAAGGACATTCCGGAAGACAGCGGAATTCCTACCGAAATGAAAGTTTCGGGGAAAAATATTGAATTGATTGGAAAAGTAACAGAAGTTGGAAAAAAAGAAGATGAATTTTCCGAAGCTTTCGGAGTAAGGATTGTATATTACTCTAATTCTGTCGCTTTTAAACAAAAATTCAAATTAAAAAATCCTGCTCAGCCCTCCAATGTAATCGCAGAAATCACATATCAAACCTGCGATGACAGGGTTTGTCTAGCGCCGAACACCTTAGAATTTGAACAGAACATCGCCGGCAAAAATTCAGAATCCGCCGAAATTCCTTCGCAGGAGGTTATCAAAGAAGAAAGCACAGCCGTTTCTAAATCTACAAATGAAATCAAAAACATTGAAAATAGCATTAAAGTGGAAAGCCTTGATGCCAAAAATCCGCTTACAGACTGTGGTTTTTCCGCACAAGAGGAAAGTTCGGATGATTTTTGGATTTTTATATTAGGTTTTATTGGCGGACTTCTTGCGCTTCTTACTCCATGCGTTTTTCCGATGATTCCTCTCACGGTTTCCTTCTTTACAAAAGGAACTGACAACAAGACCAAAGGCAAACGGGATGCCCTGCTGTATGGTTTCTTTATTTTTGTGATTTTTGTAGCATTAAGCCTTCCTTTTCATATTATTGATGGAGTTTCGGGGAATATTTTTAACGAAATATCTACTAATATTTGGTTAAACTTATTCTTCTTTGCTGTTTTTCTGTTTTTTGCATTAAGTTTCTTCGGGTATTATGAAATCACTCTCCCAAGTTGGATTGCAAACAAATCTTCCAAAGCAGAGCAGGCAGGCGGACTGGTTGGGATTTTCTTCATGGCTTTGACTTTGGTCATTGTATCTTTTTCCTGTACAGGACCTATCTTGGGAAGCCTTTTGGGAAGCGTAGTTACAGGAGCAAGTGATGTAGCACTATTGCTTACTTATGCATTGGCCGGCTTTGGATTGGCGTGGGCGGTTATTTTTGGATTGTTGGCACTTTTCCCTCAGGCTTTACAAGCCTTACCAAAATCAGGCGCTTGGATGAACACTATAAAGGTTGTTTTAGGGTTTATAGAACTAGCTCTGGCACTTAAATTTTTATCAAAAGCCGACCTTGTTTCCAAAACTTTTTTACTAAAAAGAGAGCTTTTCATTGGAATATGGATATTGATAACTATTGGGCTTACCCTTTATCTGTTCGGAAAAATAAGATTTCCTCATGATAATAAAAATGAAAAAATATCTACTCCGAGAAAAATATTCGGAATTGCTGGAATAGGTCTTTTAATCTATTTAATACAAGGGCTGTTTCCAAGCGAAAGGCCTAAATTAAAATTATTAAGCGGTATTCTTCCTCCAATAAATGTAAGTTATCTGCATAATGAGAAAGATGGTTTTCTGGGAATACATCCTATTCATGATTATTTTGAGGCGATAAAAACCGCTCAGAAAGAAAACAAACCTGTCTTGATAGACTTTACGGGATATGGCTGTGAAAACTGCCGAAAAATGGAAGAATTTGTATGGACAGAGCCAGATATTTTAGAACTTCTCCAAAATGAAGTGATTTTAGCTTCTGTTTATATAGATGACAAAGAACTTCTCCCAGAAAACGAACAAACCAGCATAGATATGGGCGGCGGACAGAAAAAGAAAATAAAAACCATCGGTGATAAATGGAGCATGTTCCAGCAGGTGAATTTTAACAATAATTCCCAGCCGCATTATGTCCTTGTCACTCCAGATGGGAAAGTAATTAACAAACCCGTATCCGGCTACATGCCGAAAGATGATTTCAAAAAATTCTTAGATTGCGGCATAAACTATTACAAAAATCATAAAAAATGATAATGCTAAAATCTTGGTAAAATAATAAATTTGCACAAAATTTTGATTTATGAAAAATATAGCGATAGCATCTGACCATGCAGGTCATGAAACAAAAGAATTCTTAAAAAGAAAACTAAAAGCAGATTTCAATATGGTGGATTTTGGAGCTTTTTTCAAGGAAAGTGTTGATTATCCAGACTTTGCACATCCTGCCGCTTCTTCCATTGAGAAAGGAGACTGCGAATTAGGAATTTTAATCTGCGGAAGCGGAAATGGGATGCAGATGGCAGCCAACAAACACGATGGAATCCGTGCGGCACTAGCATGGAATACCGAAGTGGCGGCATTGGCAAGACAACATAATGATGCCAATGTAGTAGCCATTCCTGCAAGGTTCGTAAGCAAGGAAGAAGCATTAGAGATAGCGAAAACTTTCCTAAACACTGAATTTGAAGGAGGAAGGCACCAAGCGAGAGTAGATAAAATAAAGCCTTAGACAAAACTAAATCCCCTTCCAGAATATATTTTGAAGGGGATTTTTTATTTTTAACAGGAAATTTTGGCATAGAAAATTATTGGCACAAGAATTGTGCAATATATCAGCCCTTTAAATTAAGTCTTTTTATAAAGAGGGTTAATAATCAACAAATTAAAAAACGACAATTTGTCAGCTATTTTTATAGTATAAATTATGATAGAATTAGAAGATATTTCTTTTGAAAATCTTATGGATGAAGGTTTCAGTGTTATAACCGAAGAAATTCACGATAAAAACGAACAGCCAAACGAAGAGCAGGAGTCTTTTCCTATTTTGCCTGTGAAAAACATGGTGATGTTTCCTAATGTGGTGATTCCCATCACTGCTGGAAGAGGAAAATCTATAAAACTACTGGAAGAAGCCTATAATAACAAGGAATACATAGGTGTCATCTGTCAGAAAAACTCTGATGTAGAAATGCCAAAAATTGGTGATTTGAACTCCATAGGGTCAATTTCAAGGATTATCAAAATCATCAAACTTCCTAATGGAAATATCACCGCTATCACTCGTGGTGTGCACCGTTTCCGTGTGAAAAACTACATTTCTACAGAGCCGTTTTTCAGAGCTGAAATACAAAAGCTGAGAGATTCTTCGCCAAAGAACAAAGAGGAATTTTATGCCCTAATAGACAATATCAAAGATTTAGCAGTAAAAATAATAGAGCTAGACCCGAACATTCCTAACGCGGCTAATTTCGCTATTAAAAACATAGATGGAGCAGAAGATTTGCTGAATTTCATCTGCGTGAATGGTAATTTTTCAACAGTAAATAAACAAAAACTGCTGGAAGAAAAAAGCCTTTCCATTCGTGCAAGAAAATGCTATGAACTCTTGCAGGAAGATTTCAAAAAACTAGAATTAAGAAATAAAATCCATCAGAAAACGACTAAAGAATTAGACAAACATCAGAGGGAATATTTTCTAAATCAGCAGATTAAAACCATTCAGGAAGAGCTGGGCGGAGGAACGGAAAACGATATAGAAGAACTGAAAGCCAAAGCAAAAAAAATAAAATGGAGTGAGGAAATAGAAAATCATTTCAATAAGGAAATCAATCGTCTACAAAGACACAATCCGAACTCGCCTGACTACAATGTACAGAGAAATTATCTGGATTTCTTC
>CAUQHD010000092.1:0-6305 GCA_963517805.1 uncultured Flavobacteriaceae bacterium
AATTATTTAGAAATGCTGAAAAATGCTTGGTATTTGTATTTTCTGTTCATTTTTGTAGGATTGTTTATCATCTTCAATAAAGAAAAGCAGGCTAATCACAAAAATAATATGCGAAGATTACCTTTTCAGATGCGACGAAACCAGTTTATAGGTTTAGGGATTTTAGGAATCCTTATTTTGGTTTTTCAGTTGGTTTTTTATTGGTTTAAAAACAATGAGAAGCACGAGCCTGTAGTAGTGGAATTTGTGAATGAAAAGACGGGAAGTGAGCTGGTTTTATCGGAATTTAACCCAAATGAACTCACCGCAGAGCAGTGGAAAAATCTTGGTTTTACAGAACGGCAGGTGAAGACCATTCTGAATTATAAAGAGCTGGTCGGTGGAGAATTTCTCTCAAAGGAACAGCTGGCAAAATGCTACGCCATTTCTCCTGAAAAATTTGCGGAAATAGAGGCGTATATTTTGCTTCCAGAGAAAACTAGTAAGAAAAATAATTTTGAAAATTCTTTTACTAAGAAAGAACTAAAAATATCAGGGAAATTTAATCCTGATTCATATTCGGCGAAAGATTGGGAGAGTATGGGCTTTTCCCAAAAACAAGCCGAAGCGATTATTAAATACAAAAACTATCTCGGTGGGAGTTTCCGAAGCAAGGAGAAGTTTAGGGAATGTTTCATCATCAGCCCAGAAAACTACCAGCGGCTGGCGCCTTACCTGCTTTTGCCCGAAACCGCGCCTGATTTCGCTCAAAAACCGAAAGAAAATAAGCCTAAAATAGAATACAGCCATTTTGACCCAAATGCTTTGGATGTGCAAGGCTGGCAAAGATTAGGTTTTTCTGAAAAACAAGCCCAAGTAATCGTAAATTACAGAGATAAAAATCTGAAAGGAAGTTTTAAAAGTCTGGAAGATATTGAAAAATGCTTTGTAATTTCTGCTGAAAAATTCCAAGAACTGAAACCTTGGATAAAACTACAAATCCGAGAAAAAGAAGAACCTTCCAAAGCTGTGGCATTAGCCAAAACTGATTTCTCTAAAATAGACCTGAACAGCATTACTTTCAAACAGTTGGTAGAATTTGGGTTTAATGAAAAGGCAGCGGCAAGCTATTTGGGCTACCGAAAGAAATTAGGAGGATTTGCCGATAAACAGCAGATTTTGGAAACTTATAATGTGGATAAAGACTTAGCAAGGGATTTAATTTCCACCAGCCCAATGGATGTTTCTAAAATCCAAAAATACACCATCACAGATGCTCCAGAGGATTTCCTGAAAACACATCCATATTTCCGAAAATACGGCGAAAAAATTATTTTCTACAGAGTGAGTTTCCCATCAGAAAAGGAGATTTTCAAGAAGATAAAAGCCACTCCTGAGGAAATCACAAGAATGAAAATGTATTTGAAATAATTAAATCAACAAAGAAAAGACATGAGGAAAAACTCATGTCTTTTTATTTATAATAGTTTGTTGGAATCTTCTGCAAAGCGCTCCAGTCCTGCATCAGTCAACGGATGGTTCAGCAGATGAAGGATGGACGAAAGGGGAGAAGTAACCACATCTGCACCTATTTTAGCACAACTGATAATGTGTATAGGATTTCGGATAGAAGCTGCGAGGATCTTGGTCTCAAACAGATAATTGTCATAGATTACTCGGATGTCTTCTATCAGCTGTGTGCCATCGGTAGAGACATCTTCTAATCTTCCTAAAAAAGGCGAAACATAGGTTGCCCCAGCTTTCGCAGCTAAAAGAGCCTGTCCAGCCGAAAATACCAAAGTACAGTTGGTCTTTATCCCATTATCGGAGAAGTATTTTATTGCTTTTACTCCGTCTTTTGTCATTGGGATTTTTACTACTATTCGTTCGTGGAGAGCGGCGAATTCCAGCCCTTCGCGTATCATACCTTCGTAATCAGTGGAGAGCACCTCGGCGCTTACATCTCCATCTGAAATTTCGCAGATATCTCTATACCGCTGTAGAATAGCTTCTTTTCCTTTGATTCCTTCTTTTGCCATAAGGGAAGGATTGGTTGTAACTCCATCCAAAATACCAAGATTTTGGGCTTCTCTGATTTGTTCTAAATTTGCTGTGTCAATAAAAAATTTCATCTTTCTTGATTTTAAAAAGAGTACGAATTTAGCATTTTATTCTCAATTAAGCAAAATTAGTCTTCTATATAGATGATTTGTCCATCTTCCAGCTGATAGGCTGTTCCTACTTTTTTACCTTTGGTTTTGTTTTGGGAATTGTTTTGGTCAGCGGAAGGCGTGTATTTTTCTATCTTGTTTCCTTTTTTTGAGATGATTTCCATGTTGTCTTTCCCAGGGTTTTTCACGACAGTAAAGTCTTCTTTGCTGAAAACTTCGGTCATGTTCATGTTCATTACCATGGCGACCATCAGGGCAACGGCAAAAACCATCGCTACATCAAAAAGATTGACCACCACACTCAGCGGGTCAGTGTCTTCTTCTCGCTTGAAAATAGGAACTCTTCGGCGTTTGTTTCTCATATCTTGCCTTTGTTTTGGGTTAGAATTTGTGCCACATAGTCCAGATTGTTGGTGTCTTTGGCATACCATCTTTGTTTGAATTGCAGGGTAATCATCCCGATTAAACTGATAACCAAGCCCACTACTGTAGTGGCGAAAACTACCTGCATGTTGTAAGCCATTCCAGAGATGTCGCCCGAAGAAAGTCCCGTGAGGGCAGGGCTCATCGCGATAAGCGTTCCGATAAGTCCTAATACAGGCCCTACTTTTGCGAGTAGTTTAGAAGTTGCGATATCTTTTTCGGCTTCGTTTTCAAAATTAGAAATCATAAAATCTGAATAAGCATCACTCGGTGGATGTGCAAGTAAGTCGCGGAGATAGCGGATGTAGAGCGAGTTGTCCTTCTTTGGGAGAAGATTTCTCAGTTCGTCTATATTTTCGGATGATAGTTTTTTTATTGCATTGTCCAGAGCTTTATCGTTCTTGAATTTGGTTACAAACTGATTGTAAAAACTCCCTGTAAGAAGAAGAGCGCGAACGAAAAGTATTAGAAGAATAATAACATCTGGAATAAGAAGACTATTTGCTACCCAGAATAAAACCTTTGATATTGTTTCCATTTTTATAACTAATTGTTTCTGTTTTTTATTTGATTATTGTTAATTTTCATTTGCAGAATGAAATAAATCATCTAGTTTTTTAAATTTTCCATCTATACTTTTTGATTTTCTAGATGGTATTCGCAATTTTCCATATGGAATTTTAAATTTTCCATCTATACTTTTAAATTTTCTAGATGGTATTCGCAATTTTCCATGTGGATTTTTGAATTTTCCATCTATACTTTTTGATTTTCTAGATGGTATTCGCAATTTTCCATATGGAATTTTAAATTTTCCATCTATACTTTTAAATTTTCTAGATGGTATTCGCAATTTTCCACATGGAATTTTAAATTTTTTAAGTTATTTTAAATCTTTCCCTCCTCATTTTTTTAATTTTTAAATTATTTTAATCCTTTTTTATCTCTTTAATTTCCAATACCATCTATTTATCATCATTCCTAAGATAAAAATTACAATAAATAAGATAAAAGCAATTCCTAAGAACTTGAAAGAAATAGGTTCGCTTTTGGGAACATAAATAAGATTGCCGCTGGAAGTGATTATCAATCCCAAAATACTGATGAACAAGCTGGTAATCAGATGAACCTCGATACGGAAATCTCTTTCAGGGAAAAACGCTTGGATGCACCACGCTCCACCGATGATGAACAGCGCCGAACCTGCCGAAAACAGCATAGTAATGGTGAAAAAATCCATTCCTGAAAAGTAAAAAAAGTTCTGCGTAAGGAGATAAAACAAAACAGGGAACATCAGCAGGGCAGGGCAGGCTTTTAGGAAGGTGTTCCATCGGTTTTTCTCTGCGAAAAAAAGTCCTTTCAGTTCGGAGAAACAAAAGGTGAGGCAGAGGGCAACTTCTATGGTTACCAGCACCGCGATATTGCTTAGGATAGAGGGCATTTCGAGGGCATTTTGTATCGTTACTTGCGACTGTTCCATCGCATACGGATAAGCCCAAAAGAGAAACACGACCGACAAAACCGCAGCTGCCGCGACTTGCCAAAGTTTCCAAAAACTGAATTTCAGCACGGCATTGATGAGGATAAAAACCAATAAAATATTTAAAACTAGCTGCATTTTTTCTCTACTTCAAGGTATTCGCAAATATAAAATTGAAATTTCAAATATGAACGAAAATTATTCAATTTATTAAGTTTAAAATTAAAAATAAAAACTGTTTGGAATACAGCTCGCACTCCAAACAGTTTTTTTAGGAATTACTCATTTTTTCTTTTTTTCTTGAAATAAATCAGCAGCCCGATGAATGCAGCCAATATTCCTCCGCCTATGAGCAGTCCGTTTAGCGGCATTTTTTCTTTGGCTTGTTCTGGATTTACTTCTTCTTTTTTCAGGACTTTTCCTTCTTTGGTATTGATTTCTTCGGTGCTTCCTGTTTTCATTTTTTGAAGCTCAGATTTGTATTCTTTGGCTTCATTTTCAGGGAGTTTCCCTGCAATGTAGTTTTGCAGTTTCTCGTTATTTGCCGAGAAAGAGGAGGACTCAGCCCCGAATTCTTTCACTAGTCCGTTGTGCATAGAAGCAAGGTTGGAAATCTGCTCCGCGGAGGCTTTCCACATGCCTTTTCGTGTGGCTTCCAGCATTACGGCTGTGATGGTTTGTAGGGAAGCTCCATTTTCTTTGTGAATGAATTCTCTGATGCCCAGATTATACTTGTCCTCTACATAGGTTTCGTAGAGTTCGTTCCACATTTCATCATCTATCAGCTCTGGGCGTGTGGCTTCCCAGCCAAACATATTGGTGGTGATTTCCGCAATCTGCCCTGCGCTGGAAGCTTTCCCTTTCATTTTTTCTTTGATGTATTTAGGATTGAAAATAGTCGCTCTGGCTTCTACTCCTACGGCTTCTTTCAGCTCCTGCATACGCATGTTTTTGCGGTTTCTGTAATCTGCAAAATAGGCATCTGGGTCTTTTCCTGTGACTTCTTTTATGGCAGTGTTCATTCCTCCCATGAATTCAAATACATGGTCAAGGCTCAGAGCGCCCCAAGTGTTGTTTTGTCTGGCATGGATGAGGATATCTGTATTTTTGAGGGCAGCTTTTAGCATTCCTTTTTCGTATTTTCCCCATTCTTTTTCGTTTCCGTAGAAAGCACCCATGTTGTGCATGTAGGTTTCGGCGATGTCTTTTTGAGAATCCCATTTGTCCCCAGCAAGCATCATTTCTTTCGTTCCTGTGTCGTATCTTCCCTGCTGTCCCCCGAAAATACGATAGTTGGACATTTCACGGGCTTGTTTAGGACTTACCCCAGCATTTACAAGTTCTTTTTCTATGGCGATGTTTCCAGCGCTTACTTGGTTTTCAAAGTTTTCATCTTTTGCATTGGCTGCCAGTTCTACAGCTTTTGTTAAAAGGAATAAACGCGATGCCGCCAAATCTCTGAACTGTCCAGAAGTCTGAATGACAATGTCTATTCTCGGTCTTCCCAACTCTTTTGATGGAATCAGTCTGACATCTACCACCCTCCCGAAAGAATCCCTCACAGGCTCTACGCCTAGCATATAAAGGGCTTGAGCGATAGAAACACCTTCGGTCTCTATGAACTCACTGCTCCAAAAAGTGTAGGCTATCTTTTTAGGATATTCGCCTTTGTGGTTTTTTCTGTATTCTTCTATCGTATTTTGGGCAAGTTTCACGCCTCTTTCCCAAGCCATTTCGGAAGGTGTCATTTCTGCATTCACGGCATAGAGATTTCTTCCCGTAGGCACGGCTCTTGGGTTGGCAACGGCATCACCGCCAGAGGAAGGCGCTACATAACCGCCATTTAGAGCATTAAAGAAAGATTTTATCTCTATTTCAGGGCTTTTCAGCAGGCTTTCTTTGTAGAAAACAACATTATTGATAGTCTGCTCTATATCCAAAATCGCCATCGCTCTTTCTTTCTGCTCTTTTGGGATTTGGTTGGTTTCAGGTTTTTGCCCAGCCTTAGGCGTGGAAACTTTTAGTTTTCCTCCGACAAAACTTGGTCTTTCGCCAAGTCTTTCTCCTCGTTTTACTTTTTCCATCAGCTTTTTAGCAACGAACTCGGGCATTCCATCAGGGATTTTACCAGCTTTTAGTTGTTTCTCTACTTCGGTAAGTTCGCCATTTTTGGACTTCATTTTCTTCTCCATTGCTTTTTTCACGAAGTAAGGCATTTCTCGCTGCGGAGTGAGAAGTTCTCTGGCTTTTTC
>CAUQHD010000093.1:0-6237 GCA_963517805.1 uncultured Flavobacteriaceae bacterium
GGGGAGGAGGCGGATTGCGTGTGCTGAATGTATATGATGAGCACAAACGGCCTATTGATGTTGAACAATTAAAAATAAAGCTTTTAAGACTGGACAGTATGATGAATATCATTGATGAGCGTGATATATCCTCTGAGCGTAATTTTTATGTAGGAAGCGATGGAAAAAAAATGATAAAATTACCTGCTTCCAATCATTTATCAAATACTAAAGGACTTGTTATTACCTATAAGAATAAAACATATCGCTTTGATTTTAAGTATATTATATGGCCAAATGGCGCTGGTCATGTAGAAGAAATAGATTCTTTGGTACTGTTCAAACCTTATATACTGAGGAAACGCACTTATGGCGACATAAGCATCAACAGAAAAGAGTATTATAAATTCTACTTATTACACGAAATAGCTTATAAGTGTCTGTCTTGGGGAGTTACACCTGAAACCTATAAACGGCTCTCGGCTATCGACCTAATGTTCGATGCACCTGAATATGCTTATAATTATAAACCTAAACCTTGGATGGAGAGTTTCAAGCAACTTTATGCTGATTACTCAGAGAGAAGCGAACACAGCAAAGAAGAATACGCTGATTATCTGAAAAGAATAGATGAAATGATATCCAAATATGGGGAATTAGAACCTTTTGCGATACTCAAAATGCGCTTTTTGTACGAAGGAGCTTATTATAAAGAGTTTATATCCTACTATGAAAAGAAACCTGCTGGATATAGGGGGTTTTTTAAAGAAGCCAAACAAATCTATCATGACCTAAAAGAATATGATAAAGGCATTGTTTTGGCTAAGGAGAGGGCGTCAGTGGAAAAAGGAAAATCCGAAAGATATTTCCGGAAGTTTGACTATATATCGTATAATTTTGATTGGCTTTTTATAAAATCATACTATAAAAATAAATCTGTAAAAAACGAGTTAGAATCCTTTGTCAGCAAAATTGATTTGGATAAAGATGACAGATTCTATTCAGGGATTTTTAAAAGATTTGAAGAACTGAAACGCTACGACAGCTATAGAGGAAAGAAGCTCACTGGCAAAGAGAAAAAACAGAAAAAATGCATGGAAGCCAATCTGCTGGAGGTATTTAAAGAAGGTTGCATTTGGTGTAATGATTTTGAGGATTGTCTTAAGGATTAATATAAAAATAAATGTTGTTGAATGTTGCATTATCATAAAAGCCTTTAGAAATATGATTATCAATGAGTATCTCTGCAAAGTGGAAAAGAAAGAAATGAGCCACCTATAATCTTTAGTAAAAAAACACCAGACCCCGGTGGGATTTTGCACTTCCTGACACTCTGAAAGTGCAATTCTGAAAAATTCCGGCTGTTACTTTCGCATTGGAAAGGCTGGAATGAGAAAGGCTGGTTATTTTACACTCGGTTTAAGGCTTTTTCCAGAGGCTGCTTAGAAATCCTTTGTTCAGGAATTTGTCCAAAGGATAGATTTTCAGGAAATAATTACCACTGAAAACTACCAGCAGCACCCAGATGGGTTTATAAATCAGGTTCAGCAGGTTGGTTTTGAATTCTGGCAGTAATACAGCCGAAAATACAGCAAGAAAACAGACCAGCAACGCCGAAAGCATCTTGGCAGAGAGCGGAAAAACGCTGAAATGATGATAATTAAAGATAATTTTAATAAGGTTAAAGGTTGTCAAAGACACCGCATAAGAGACCGCAATTCCCAGAATACCGAAGTCCGTGAATTTCAGGAACAAAGTATTAAGCCCAATGGTAAGACACGCCAGAATAAGCATAAAGAAAGTATTATACCTATACAGGTTTGACAATGAAATGATGTGGCTGTTAAACCCCGTAGCCAAATCAAAGAGCATCGCAAAACCGATAATCCAAAGAATAAACTGGGATTGTTTCAGCATCCCGCCATTCTTCATAAAACCAGCAAGGAAAGGAAAACCTACGACAATACAAGAAAACAAAACCAAACCCAGAAAGAAAAGGCTGAGCGAAGTTTTCTTATGAAAGCTGTCCAGCTCCTCTAAAGTATTATCCGCCAAATGCCGGTTGATAATAGGAGCAGAGATATTGTAAAGCCCCATCTGTGGAACCATTATCAGTGCGGCTATGGAGTAAATATTACTATACAAGCCGTTCTGCTCAAAGCTGATGTATTCGCCTATCATTACATTGGCGATTTTCAGGGCAAGGAAACTGCCGATATTCCCCAAGAAACCGAAAAAACTATAGACTAAAAACCTGAGCCATAAATTATCTTTCTTGAAATAATCCAAATTAAAATCAAAACGAAACGGCTCTAATTTATTATTATAGAAGAAATAACCCAGCATAGAACCCAAGAAAACACAGAAAAAGAAAACAAAAGCCGTCTCCTCCGAGAAGCCCAAAAAGAAAAACAAACAAAACGCGCCTATATTGGCCAATTTTGGAAAAATATTTTCAAAAATATTGGGAATGACTATGCGTTTGTAATTAGAAATGTATTTATTCAGCACCGCCGAAACAGATAAGACTAAAATCAGCGGAAGAATAAGCTGTTTGGCCTGCCAACTCTCACTGTTTTTCCAATTCGGGAACAGCTGAAATACCGAGAAATAAAGCAGAGCAAACAGAGTGAAATTCACCAAAACTGCCAGCAGAGACAGGGACAGCATATTCTGGTGCCTCCCATCGCGATGCGCCTGAGTGAAAAACTTTACATTAGAAAATGAAATCCCGAAAACCACCACCGGCACCAGCATCTCTGCCATCGGAAATACAAATCTGAGTTTCCCATAAAACTCTAATTCATAAGGAAATACAAAGAATGTAGAAAACGACCCCAGCAAAAAACCAAGATACCCGATGATGGAATATTTAAACCCCTGCCTTGCTATTATACTCATTTTTAACGGCTTAAAAAAATGATGTTTTTGATATTGTATTTATCATCTTTTGCAAAGATAGCATTTTGTGAATTGATAAACTCTTGCGTAAGGAGTTTCAGCGTGAAGCTATCTCTATCCAGATAGTGCGGAGCGTAGCCCAGTTCAGCAATTTGGGTAATGATATTCCAAATATTCTCTTCATGAAATTCCTGCTCTATTTTAACCATCAATACCGGCCTGAATTTTTCTATTAACTTTTCTGCACCTTTTAAAACATCAAGCTCCTGCCCTGTGACATCTATTTTGATAAAATCTAATTTTTCCAGTTCTTTCTTCTCTGCCCATTCATCAAGAGTTGTGATCTCTGTTTTCTGGGTTTTTACTTTGAGTCCTTCACTTTCAGAGATAGGGCGTAGAGTTCCATTTTCAGGGTGTTCTTCATTGCCTATCATGGGAATATTGAGCGTTGCCGCCTTGGATTCATCAGCCAAAGCAAAAGGAAGAATATCCGATTTTGGGAAGAGCCTTTTCAGGCGTTTATAATGCTTTTTATTCGGTTCAAAAGCATGGATATTTTCTGGAAAAAGCAGATAATCCAAAAAGTAAACATAATCTCCAGCCCCAGCTCCTACATCTATAAATACTGATTTTTGATTAAGAAATTCCTTTAGCCAAAGAATTTCTGGCTCTACTTCCCGCTCAAAAACATTCTGCCAGCTGAGCCGGATATATTTTTTGTAAAACCGAGTTTTGTAAATCGTAGGAGAAAGAAATATAAAATTCTGTGCAAGTGCGTAATATGGATTTATCATTTGTTAAAATATCTCAAAAAAGACCACAATTTTCTGTTTTTTAAATATTCAAGATTGTTTTCTCTATCATAAGCCTCTTTTTCAAAAGAGATTTTCCGATAAGCCGTGTCCCAGTCTTGACAAGAAATATACCAGCAAAAAAACTCCAAAACATACCACAAATAAAAAAACACCACCAGAAGTTCTGCCTGCTGCCGGAGATGGATTCTCTCATGATTTATCAATATTTTATCATTTTTAAGCCTTTTTTCTCGAATAAAAATAAAAGGATATAAAGTTATTCCTAAAATTTTTGTATTTTTGAAGAGACTTTGGCACACTATTATCATAGAACAAAACTAAGGATAAATTTTTAATCACTAAAACATAAAATTATGAATAACGCAAAACACTTATCTTGGTTGGCAGGAGTGGCTCTATTTATTATGTCCTGCAGTCCTTTCAAAGTAGTTTCAGACTTTGATGAAAGTATTAATTTCTCTCAATACAAAACCTATTCACTACAAACAAACGACCTCAATCTGAATGATTTAGACGAAAAGAGAGTTACCAATGAACTGAAAAAACAACTTGCAGCAAAAGGATTAAACCAAGCTGAAACTTCAGATTTGATAATCCGAATAAAAGCGAGCCATAAAACCATAACCGATAATTACTATACCTCACCGAGCGTATACATCGGCGGCTGGGGCTATTGGGGCATGGGACTGGGGCTAAATAATATTTACACCCAGCAGTACCAATACAACCAAGGAAGCCTGACTTTTGACTTTGTAGATGCCAAGACAGGGAAACTCGTATGGCAGGGAAAAGGAAGCGGAATCAATGTAGATTCGCCGAAGTCAAAACAAAAGCAAATCCCAGAAATCATTGCTGAAATATTGAAAAATTACCCACCTAAGAAACAATAACACTCATTTTTTTAAAACGGAAAGGCTGTCCATGAAGGCAGTCTTTTTTATTGATAAAACTCATCTTTACTTTTTGGTGGAAATTATGTACATTCGCAAGAAAAAAATTATGCGAAAAATCTTTTTTACATTTTTGATTTTGTGCAGTACTTTTACTGCTTTTTCACAGACGCGGGATTTGTACGCTTTAGCAAAAGGAGATTATCTGGGAATCAATGCGTTATTTGACCAAGATGAAAACCTGTACGGATATGTGGCAATTTACGGCTATGGAAGATCTGGCGACAGAACGAGGAAATTTGAGTATGTCTTTTTGGACAAAAACTTAAATCCTGTCGCCAATAAAGAATTTGATGGAGATATCACGGCGAAAAATTATTTCGGAGCGATTGATTTTAGAGGGAATTTGGTTCTTTATCCTACTGCTGATTATGAGGTGGTAAGAGACAGGGATTTCTTCTATCCCCGCACAATGGAGGTTAATTTAAAAAACAACTCCATAAAGCCCAAAGTATATTATGAATACGAAAACAATGCTTTCAAGGAAGTAACAGAGCCAGAAAATGTACGAAGCCAAAGGAAAGAGGAAAGAAAAGAGAGAAGAAAAAATGGGTTTCTCTACATTTCCCGTGTTTATGAAATAAAGGAAGGAGGTTTCATCGTTACAGAATATGATGACTACGAAACCTACAGCAAAAATCACAGTCTAAAAAGATATGATGACAATAAAAAACTGCTTTGGGAATACAAATACAATACGGATGGAACTGAAAGAAAGTATGAAGCCATCAGAATCATTGAAAAAGATGATAAACATATCTACACCATTCTAAAAGTAAAGAACAAGAAGGAGTTTTCTTATTTCTTCCAAGTGCTGGACATAAAGACAGGAAGTATAAAAGCTAAAACACCGATTATAGGCTTGAATGAGCAGACTATGGATGAAATTACGGCTCTATATTCCAGTGGAAGATTGGTGGATAATGATAAAACATTTGATGATAAAATAATCATTTCTGGAAGGTTTTATGAAAAGGAAAAAGCGTTATTGTCTGTGGGATTGACAAGGCTTGTTTTAGATAAACGAAACTTTGGAGTGGATGTTAAAAATATCTATTTCATAGACTTTAAGCCATTTATACAAAAAATCAATAAATTCAGCCATGTCGGAATGGGATATTATCTTTTGGAGAGAGATTTCTTCTTCCTAAAAGACGGCAGTGTAGGGATTTTATTTGAAAAATGGAGACCTGCACAACAGTATGTAGCACCAGCAACGAAGGATATGGTGTATGCCTTTACAGATAAGGATTTTAAACTGAAAGAAGTAAGGGTTTTCGAAAAAGATAAAACCAAATGGAGTATAAATGCCGATTATCTTTTCTCTCAATATCTAAACGGAGGCAAAGATGTGGCGTTTTTCTTCAGAGACTTTAAAAAAGATAAAGAAACGAAGGAAAAGAACTGGAATTTGTACATCAATACGCTTATCGATGGTAAATTCAATCAAGAAAATGTGAAAATTTCTGAGAAAGACAATTATTTTGTAGTGCCTTACATCGGGAAAGAAGGTTATATTCTCCTCCGTGAATACAATGAAAAAGAAAAATTCAATAAAATCCGTTTAGAGAGATTAAATTTTTAACAAAAAA
>CAUQHD010000094.1:0-6234 GCA_963517805.1 uncultured Flavobacteriaceae bacterium
CTTTAATTTCTTGAAGCGCAGGTGTTTTTGTAGTAAATTCTGTTTTGAAAGGAAATGCTTTTTCTACTAAGGCTGCAGCCATATTTTCATTGGTTTTGTTAATCAAATTGTACAAAATTCTCTTGTCTGTCGTATAGGCAGCCGTTTTTGCCAATTCTTTTGGGAAATGCTCATTATAAAAACGATGAACACCCAAAAGATAAATCGCCCTTAAACTCTGTGCATAAGGGAATTTCTCTATTTCTGTTTTCAATAGTTTCAAATCATCTATATGGATGATTTCAGGATTTTTGATAATATCTAAAACTCTTGTATTCATCATTACCAATTTGCTACAATTTCATTAAAAATCTGGTTAATAATTCTTTCATTCACTATTCGTACTTGGCTGCTTTCTATGGCATTGATATCCAAATCACTACTAAATGTAGCCTCTCCAGAAAAAGTTTTATTAAAGTTTTTCTCAGGCTCTATTTTGTTTTCATAATTTACATGTACAGTAATCGTAAGTTTGTTTTGTGCAGCCTCCGTTGTCCCTATCGTAGTAGAAGAAATAGATGTCGGCGTGATGCTGTAATCCGAGATATAGCCTTCTATCAGGATATCAGGGTTTTCAGAAGTCCCTTTGAGGGAGGTTCTCTGCAAAAACATATTTTGTAATGCCATCGTGAAATCTTGGCTTAGATCAGAATTGACCAAAGCGGCATTGTTCGGAAAATTTTTGATTAAAATCGTTTTCGTCTCAGGACTGAGCGAAGAGCCTGTGAAGCTGTAGCACGAGGAAAGGATTATTCCCATGGCAGCTGTCATCAGGACGATTTTTAGTTTTATTTTAGTTAAAAAATTTCCCATCAGTCTTCCAAATTATATTGTTTTATCTTTCTATAAAGCGTTCTTTGCGAAATACCGAGTTCATCCGCCGCCTTGTTTCTTCTTCCATTGTGTTTTTCCAAAGCTTTTATGATGAGGTCTCGCTCATTATTCTGCAAAGATAAAGATTCTGGCTGAGCTTCTTCTAATTCTATATCCTCTATATTGTTATAATTTTCCATATCAGACCTTGTGATGATGGTCGGATTTTGTATTTCTGCCGGCGGCGTTTCGAAATAAAGGAGCGAACTAGGGTTTGCTGATGATACATCTGGCGTGTAAATTCTATTAATTAGATTCTGTTCGTGCATAGAGAATTCTCCTGTTCCTCGGTTTTTGATAAGCTCCGAAGTCAAAGATTTCAAATCATTGATATCATTTCTCATATCGAAGAGAATTTTATACATGATTTCTCTTTCCGAACTGAAATCAGAATTATTATTCGTTTTAGAATGATTAGAAACCGCAAGAAGTCTGTTGTCTGCAGGGATATATTCTGCAAGTCTTTCCGCGTTGATGGTTCTGCTCTGTTCCACCACAGTCATCTGCTCCACC
Source organism: uncultured Flavobacteriaceae bacterium (assembly GCA_963517805.1). Taxonomy (GTDB): domain Bacteria; phylum Bacteroidota; class Bacteroidia; order Flavobacteriales; family Weeksellaceae; genus JABCPE02. The sequence continues at coordinate 1,426 of CAUQHD010000094.1, forward strand.
AAATTTCTCAGCTGGCGGACATTCCCAGGGAATGAATAGCCTTCCAAATACCGCACTGCATCTTCTGTGAGGATTAGTTCGGGCATTCTGTATTTTTCGGCAAAGTCTATGGCAAATTTTCTAAATAATAAATGAATATCGCCTTTTCTCTCGCGGAGTGGCGGCATATCCACCTGAACGGTGTTTAGTCTGTAATACAAATCCTCACGGAATTTTCCTTCCTGAATGGCATTCATCATATTTACATTCGTTGCCGCTACTATTCTTACATTGGTTTTTTGGATTTGCGAGGAACCAACTTTCATAAATTCTCCACTTTCCAAAACACGGAGCAAACGAACCTGCGTCTGCAAAGGAAGTTCTCCTACCTCATCCAAAAAAATAGTACCGCCGTCTGCCACCTCGAAATAGCCTTTCCTCGTGCTGGTTGCTCCCGTAAAAGCACCCTTCTCATGCCCGAAAAGCTCCGAGTCTATCGTTCCCTCTGGGATAGCACCACAGTTTACCACGATGTAGGGCTGGTGTTTGCGCTTGGATTCGGAGTGGATGATTTTTGGGATAAATTCCTTCCCTGTACCACTTTCTCCGATGACCAAAACCGAAATATCCGTAGGAGCCACCTGTATCGCTTTTTCCAGCGCCCTGTTTAGTGCGGGATAATTTCCGATAATACCGAAGCGGTTTTTTATGTTTTGTAAGTCAGACATTTTTTATTTCTTTAGCTGGGGAAAATCTGTTTCTTATTATTTTCCTGTTATTCTTTTGTTTTTTTCTTTACGAGGACGCGTTTTACTTCTTCGTTTATCACATTCATCAGGTTTTTGTATTTTTCTTTTCCATAGATTACAGCAAGCCCGTTGATTGCCGTAGCCAATTTGGTGAATGCCTCCTGCATTTTTTCGCGTTCTTCTTTAGTTTTTCCTGCCTCTACAGTGGCTTTCTCCTCGGTACGGTCTGTGTGGAGTTTTTCCAGCTCCGTGTTGGCCGTTTCCAGATGCATCAGCCATTTTTCTGCGCCTATGGCGTTTACGGCTTGGTGCACTTCTGGTTTTTTCACCGCCTCCAGCAGGTTTTTTATAGTGGCAGTTTCCTCTCTCAGCGAGAGCCTTTGCGGACTTTTACCATATTTTTCTACTACAAGCACCAGTTTTTGGGCAGCCTCTGCAATGGGCTCGTCCGGAAAATAAGAAAACAACTTACAATGCCCGATGAACCCCATGAGCATAGAGTCCCGTTTCTCGTCCAAGTTTTTTATTTTCTTGGTATTTTCGCTTTTGCGGAGTGGTTTCAGCACCTCTTCAAAAGTGGTGAGCTGCGTGTTGAACTCCGCTGCAAGCTGCGTTAAATTCAAATCCGAAAGGTTTTCTTTACTCAAAAAAGTCTTCACATTGGCCATTACCTGCGAAAATTCCATCAGACGGGCTCCTCTTAAACTTGTTTTTGTAATCATATTAATTTTTTTAGTGATTATTCTGTTTTCTAATTTTATTTTTTAGGGAAAATCCCAAACATCATTGTTTTATAAAATAATATTTTGCGAAAGTTCCAAACATCGTTGTTTGATAAAAAAATACTTTGGGAAAGCATCAAACATCGTTGTTTTATAAAATAATATTTTGGGAAAGTCTCAAACATCATTGTTTGATAAAAAAACACTTTGGGAAAGTCCCAAACAATGTTGTTTGATATTTTTTCACTTTAAAACATTGATAAACAAGATAGTTACAAAATTTTTCAGTGAAAAAATATTTTCTTCCGCCATTGTCTGATGCAAATTTAGGTTAAAAATTTTATCTAAATCACTCTTCCAATAAGTGTTCCCTGCGTGCTGTCGTAAGCGTATACAGAAACTGTATCACCTATTTTCTGGCCCTCTTGTTTGTCAAAAACGACTACTACATTTTGGGAATTTCGGCCTCTCCATTGGTTAGGGTCTTTTTTGGAAGTTCCCTCTATCAGTACCTCATGATTTTTGCCTACATATCCTTTCAGTCTCATAGTAGAAAGTTCGCCCTGCAAGGCAATCACCTCGGAGAGTCTGCGCTGTTTTACATCTGCAGGGACATCATCCTTCATCTTCTTGTGCGCAGGCGTTCCTGGTCTTTCTGAATAGGCAAACATATAGCCGTAGTCATATTCCACCTCTCTCATTAAGGAAAGCGTATCTTGGTGGTCTTGCTCCGTTTCTCCACAGAAGCCAACTATCATATCCTGCGAAAAAGCAATATCTGGAACGATTTTTTTCGCTTCTTTTATTAAATCTAAATATTCTTGGCGGGTGTGCTGGCGGTTCATGGCTTTCAGCATGTTATCGCTACCGCTTTGTACGGGCAGATGCACATATTTACAAATGTTGTCATATTTTGCCATCATACGGAAGACATCCAGACTCATATCCTGTGGATTGGAAGTCGCAAAACGAATTCTCATCTCAGGAACAGCCTGCGCTACCATTTCCAGCAGCTGTGCGAAATTTAGGGCAGTTGCCTTTTGCATCTCAGAAGCTTTGTCAAAATCTTTTTTCGCGCCGCCGCCATACCAAAGGTAGGAATCCACATTCTGCCCAAGGAGTGTGATTTCTTTATAACCATTTTCCCAAAGTTCTTTGCACTCGTTGATAATAGAATGAGGGTCTCGACTCCTTTCCCTTCCACGGGTGAAAGGAACGATGCAGAAAGTACACATATTGTCGCATCCACGGGTAATCGTCACGAAAGCAGTTACGCCATTTCCGCTCAGACGCACAGGACTGATGTCGGCATAAGTTTCTTCCTTGGAAAGTATTACATTGATGGCATCGCGCCCTTCGGCTGTCTCTTTTAGAAGGTTTGGCAGGTCTCGGTAGGCATCTGGCCCTACGACCAAATCCACCAAATGTTCTTCCTCTAAAAGTTTGGTTTTCAATCGCTCCGCCATACATCCTAAAACACCTACAGTAAGGCTTGGCTTTTCTTTTTTGAGGGTTTTAAACTGCGAAAGTCGCATTCTTACGGTCTGCTCTGCTTTCTCTCGAATAGAGCAGGTATTGAGCAAAATAAGGTCTGCTTCCTCCAAAACCGTAGTAGTATTGTAACCATTTTTTTGTAAAATGGAAGCTACAATTTCGGAGTCAGAAAAATTCATCTGACAGCCATAACTTTCCAAAAAGAGTTTTTTCGTATTTCCATCAAGGTCAGCGATTGCATAGGCTTCGCCTTGGCGTGTTTCATCTATGTACTTCTTCTCCACATTCTAATTTTTTACGAAGATATAAAATTTCTGCCAAATTGACAGATTTAAGTTGGAAATTTTCTATTCCCAAAAATATTTCACTTATAGAACTTCTATTTGATTTTTTAATAAATCTTCAAAAACTTCTCTTTTTCTGATGAGGTGCGCTTTGTCATTCAGCCAAAGAACCTCGGCAGGTTTTAGTCTGGAATTAAAGTTAGAGCTCATCTCAAAACCATACGCACCTGCATTTCTGAAAACCAGAATATCTCCCTCGCGGACTTCATTGAGTTTTCTATCCCAAGCGAAAGTGTCTGTCTCACAGATGTTTCCCACTACGGTGTAGATTCTCTCCGTTCCTGTAGGGTTAGACAGGTTTTCTATGATGTGGTAGGAATCATAGAACATAGGTCTGATGAGGTGGTTGAACCCAGAATTTACTCCCACGAAAACCGTAGCAGTCGTTTGTTTAATAACATTGGCATTTACCAAGAAATGTCCAGATTTTCCCACTAAATATTTCCCTGGCTCGAACCAAAGTTCCAGCTCTTTATCGTTTTCTTTACAGAAGCTAAGGAAAGCATTTTCCACTTTTTTACCAAGTAAAGCGATGTCCGTTTCCATATCATCTGAATGGTAAGAAATTTTGAAACCGCTACCCATGTCAATGTATTTCAAATTAGGAAAATGCTCCACTAATTCAAACATGATTTCCATTCCTTGTAGGAATACATCTGGGTCTCGGATTTCGCTACCTGTGTGCATATGCAGCCCTTCAATATTCAGTTTTGTGGATTTTACCAATCTTTCTATATGACGAAGCTGATGAATAGAAATCCCAAACTTAGAGTCAATATGTCCTGTAGATATTTTGTGGTTTCCTCCTGCGTATATGTGAGGATTTATCCTGATAAAGATAGGGTAGGAATCGCTGTATTTATTTCCAAACTGCTCTAGAATGGAGATGTTGTCAATGTTGATATGAACTCCCAGTTTCATGGCTTCTTCTATCTCTGTGAGGTCTACACAGTTCGGCGTGAATAAAATTTTCTCAGGAGAAAATCCTGCTTTTAGCCCAAGTTTGACTTCATTGATAGAGACACAGTCAAGGTTTGCGCCCAATTGATTTACATATTTTAATATGTTGATATTAGTTAATGCTTTACAAGCATAGAAAAATTTTGTTTTTTCGGGAAAAGCTGAAGTCAAATTTTGGTATTGATTTTTGATTGATTCAGCATCATATACATATAAAGGTGTCCCGAATTCACTAGCTATATTCAGTAAAATATCGTTATTCATAATAAAATCGATTTATATTCATATAAAAAAGCCTCAGTAGAAAACTAAGGCTTTTTGGATTTTTATTAATGCTTCTTAAGCATTTGGTTCTACAGATACAAAAGATCTGTTATCTCTCTTTTTAGTGAAAACTACTTTACCATCTACAAGGGCAAATAATGTATGGTCTTTACCCATTCCTACATTTTCACCTGGATGGTGCTGAGTACCTCTTTGTCTTACGATGATATTCCCAGCAATAGCTTCCTGACCACCAAAAATCTTCACGCCTAATCTTTTAGAGTGAGACTCTCTACC
>CAUQHD010000095.1:0-6115 GCA_963517805.1 uncultured Flavobacteriaceae bacterium
AGACCTGGTAGCTCAGCTGGTAGAGCAATACACTTTTAATGTATGGGTCCTGGGTTCGAATCCCAGCCAGGTCACTTTTTAAGGTTTAGAAATAGTAATTTTTTTCATATTAATATTTTGTGATTTGGTGTTTAAGAAGCCCTTGGATTTTTTCCGAGGGCTTTTTATTTGGTATAATATTTTGTATTTTTGTAGAAAAAAGGAAGGAATATGGAAAAAATACTGATTACCGGAGCTAACGGGCAAATTGGGACAGAGCTTGTAGCCAAATTGGTCGATGTTTATGGCAAAGAGAATGTGATAGCATCGGATCTTTATATCAGAGAAGGTTCTGATACGGCAGGAAAATATGTAAAATTAGATGTTACGGATTCTAAGGAGTTTGCTCGTATTATTTCAGAAAATCGGATAACGACAGTTTATCATTTGGCTTCGCTACTTTCGGGGACTTCTGAGAAACAGCCTCTTTTAGCTTGGAATGTAAATTTAGACCCGCTTCTTCACCTTTGTGAAATGGCAAAAAATGGATTAATTAAGAAAATTTTTTGGCCGAGTTCCATCGCTGTATTTGGCCGAGGAATTCCATCTCACAATGTGGAGCAGGAAGTTGTGCTGAATCCCTCTACAATCTATGGCGTAACAAAAGTAGCAGGCGAGAAACTCTGCGAATATTATTTTGAAAAACACAATGTAGATATTAGGAGCATCCGCTATCCAGGGCTTATTTCTTGGAAAACACCAGCAGGCGGAGGAACTACGGATTATGCGGTAGAAATATTTTATGAGGCAGTAGAAAAAGGAAATTATACAAGTTTTATAGAAGAAAATACGGCGATGCCTATGCTCTACATGGATGATGCAATAGATGCTACCGTGAAACTTATGCAATCGCCAAGCGAAAATATTAAAGTGAGAACTTCCTATAATCTAGGAGGAATGTCCTTTACTCCGAAGGAACTGGCAGGAGAAATAAAGAAAATAATTCCAGAATTTGAAATTTCCTATAAACCAGATTTTAGGCAAAAAATAGCAGAAAGTTGGCCTAAAAGTATAGATGACAGCACGGCTAAAAAAGACTGGGGGCTGAACTATAAATTTGGCATAAAAGAAATGGCAGAGGATATGATAAAAAATCTAAAGATAAAATTAGGAAAGTGAAAAATAAAAAAATCTCAGAAAATTAATTTTGAGATTTTTATTTTAGGGATTATTTGTTTTTTAATAAATCTCTAATTTCAGCCAATAACTCCTCTTGTGTAGGAGCTGCTGGCTCATCAGCTGGTTTTTCGTTTTTAATTTTGTTAATTCCCTTTATCATCACAAATAAGATGAAAGCAATGATAACAAAATTGATTACCGCCGAAAGAAACATACCATACTTAACCCCTCCAAACAGAGTAAGTTCTTCAATGTTTTTCAAATTAGCAGCTTCTAAAGCTGGATTAAGAAGAAGAGGCGTAATAACATCTTCTATAAAAGAGCTCACTATCTTACCGAAAGCTCCTCCAATAATGACCCCGACAGCCATATCCACTACATTGCCTTTGATGGCAAATTCTTTAAATTCTTTTATAAAACTCATCGATATAAATTTTTAAAATACAAATATAAAAAAATGCTCAAATTTTGAGCATTTTTCAATTAATTTTTAATAATTATTCCATAATCTTCTACTTCTCCGTAAGTGTAGTGGTCTTTTGGAGTGATGGTTCCTCTCAGAGTTCCGTCGCATGCGGATGCGGGAACAGAGTTCACAGAAGGGCCTACTTTCAGGGCAACTCTCATTTTCAGGAGTTCACTGCCTGCCACAGCTGTTGATGGAACATTGAAACTAAAAGTTTTCTGCAGAGTTCCTACATTGCCATTGGATGGGTCAGCAATAAACTCTTTGATAATTCTTTCATCTTCAGAGAGTTTTCCATCAGCATTGAAGTCTATCCAAACACTCAGCGTTTCGTAGAAATCCTCAGAGTTTGGATAAGATATTGTTACGCTTAGTTTATTGTTGTTTGAGCCTCTTTTCAACTGGATAATTTTACTTGTATCACTGCTAAAATCACTATATCCTTGTGCATCGGAGTTGTTGTTTATCAGCACATTATTAGAAGAATCTGTGATTTTAATGTTGGAAATATATTCATAAGTCGCATTGGTTGCCTTGAGTGGGCAGTATTCTATTTTTGAAAATACAAATTCCTCAGAACTAGTGAAAGTGCCAGTAGTTCCACCGCAAATTTGGGCTACTTGGGCTTCATAAGTTACCCCTGAAGACAAGCCAGAGATTACATATTTTGGTTCAGTAGTCGTGATTTCTGTCCAGCTAGAAGCTGTTTTTGGTTTGTATCTTACTTTGTAGCCGTTTCCAGAGTATTCTTTCCAAGATAAAACAAAGGTTCTGCCTTCTTGTGCAATTACAAAATCATCTGGAGCAATACTGCTGCACGGAGAAGAGTTAATAATTTTAATAGCAGAACTTACGGCATAAAAAACATTATCAATCGCAGATATTCTTATTTTAATGGTTTTATTTAGTAAATGAGCAGGGAAAGTCAGGATTTCTGAGCCGTCGTTCGGTGTAGAATCTGCTAATACTGTCCAGCTCAGCCCGTTATCCAATGTGTAATCTATTTTTACAAAAGACACATTGTAAGGAGCTAGGTTGGTATTTGCTACATTCCAAAGAAGCGGTGCAGAAGCGCTTGCGTTCAGTGTTCCTGCAGTTATAACGCTGAAAGGTCCATCGTTTCCTATTGTAATATTCTGTACTGCCGAAGACACTTGCTGTCTTGTAGAGATAGCGTTGTTATCCCTTACTGTAACGGCAAAACTCATATTTCTGGCTATGTTAGGGATGGCTTCCCAGTTGTTTCTTGCTGTTGTGATGTCCAGCAGGTTTCCGGCAAGAACAGTTTCCAATTTTGGGAAGTATCTTATATAGCCATCTGTAGAAGGTTTTACAGAGCGGAAGTTAGCTCCGTTATTCCTATTGCCGCTTACTCTTCTTACCCTTGAGGTGGCATGGTCTGTCTGTTCCCAAGTATAGGTAAGAAGGTCATTTTCAGCATCAGTGGCTTCTGTTTTTAAGACAAATGCCGTCTGTTTAGGAATGGTGTAAGAGGGCAGGGCAGGGATTTGCGGAGCGGTATTGCTGGTAATCGCTGTTTCGTGGTCGCAGGTCTTGCTCTCTAAATTAACCTGAATTTGGTTCAAACTTGCAATACTGAAATACGCATCAGAATGTTCCTGAATATCATAGTTTGTCATCCCTGCATAACCCATTATGGTAGAGCCGGAACCAGGTTCTATTTGAGTTCCAGAAGGCGGGTTTTCTATCGCATAGGAGAATGTATGGTTAGCCCCAAGCTGGTGGCCTATTTCATGGGCTACGAAGTCTATATCAAATACATCGCCGTAGGGCTGATTGTCTTCCAATGGAGAGGTAAAGGCCGAGCCTTTTCCTTTGCTGGTAGGAATTCCGTTCGAGTTTAAGTTGGGACTTTCGCAGATACATCCCAAGCAGCCCGCATTTCCGCCGCCCCCAGATGCTCCGAAGAGGTGTCCTATGTCATAGTTAGCTTCTCCCACTTCTTTTGTCAGTACTTTTTGTAGTTCCATACTCCAGTCGCCTTCTACACCGGAAGCTGCATCAGAATAGGGGTCTGTGGCAGGATTGGTGTAGATAATGTTAGGAGCATTGACTAAATTAAAATGCACCGCCATATCCTTTTCATAGACTGCATTTACCCTTGTAAGAGTTGCGTTTATCTGAGCCAATGCCCCAGAAACACCTCCAAAAATCTGGGTATATTCTCCCGTTACCGAAATGGCTATTCTCAGCGTTCGGTACTTCCTGTCGTTAGAGGTTCTAAATCTGGAAAGCGAATTTTTACTGCGTTTTTCGGCTAATTTAAATATATGGTTGATTTGATTTACCGCCCTTTTATCCTCTAATGGAGAGCATTCAAAGGGTCTGCCGCTGCTTTTCTTCGTTTTGTAATGCACGGAATAGATTCCTCCTGAGTTTCTCCTTGGGTCTATAAACTCGTAATTTCCTTGGTCGAATATCATAGACTGGAAATCATTCGGGGCGATACTGAATCTTATAGTTCGCTTCGGGTCAGATACGGAAACTCCGGTGTAAGACCCTAGTTCATACTGGGCTTCCAGTTGTTCATCTACTACGGGAAAGCTTTTAACTCTAAATTTTTCTAACTTTCCCTCCAAGTTGGGAACTTCTATGATGATGTCTTTGGTCTTAGAATTAGTCGTGTTCAGCTGTTTTCTCAGCCTGCTGATATCCAGCTGATAGAGGTGCTCATTAGCTGTGCCTTTACTTATATAGTCTATCGGTTTCCAGTAGCTCTGCGAAAAGAGAACCGAACTGCAAAACACGAAAGAGGCTGTCAATATATTTTTCATAAATGTCTAAGGTATTTTGATGAATTTATAAGAATGTTTCCCCTCGGTATCTTCTATTACGAGGATATAGACACCCTGCGCAAAGTGTTTTACAGAGATTTCGGAGATGTTTTCGTTTCCTGTTTTTACTAATCTGCCGGCAGTGTTGTAGATTTTATAACTCTTGATACTGCTGAAGCCTTGCAGCTGCAGAATATCCGATGTCGGGTTAGGATATATTTTGCGTTCTTTTATGATGGTTTTAGCAATTTTCACATTATCTAAAAGAAGCATAAACTGGTCAAAAGACTGGTAGTGTCTCCAATAGAGTTTTATTTTTTTTCCTCTATATTGGTTCAGGTTCAGGGTGATGGTTTCGGCGGTTTTTGAGTCCGAAAATCTCTTCTCATGTATCGGCACCAGCGTAGGATAGAAGCTCTCGGTCTCTTCAAGGACGAAAAGCTGGTAGCTCAGGTCATTCATCTTTTTGTTGAGCAGGAAATCCAGCGTTACTCCTATTTTGTAGGTGAGTTCTATATTGGCGTTGCTTTCAGCGGGGAGCTGTATGCTTGGCGATATCAGCACATCATCCACATCCAGCGGTCCTGCCTCGCTTTCGGGTGTCCATTTGTATCCTTCTGAGACAAACATATAGCCGGTATTCCCATTCCAGCCGGCGCTTTTCGTGCGGAAGTCTCCCTGCATTATCTTCCAGCTGCTGCCATCTCTATCTCTGTCCAGCGTAGTCCAGCCTGTGGGCGTAGTTCCGCTGTTGAAATCTTCTGAGAATATTGTTTCTTGTCCGCTCACATATATTCCTAAAAGGGACAAAACTAAAAATAACCTTTTCTTCATATTTTTAAATAAAGTCCAAAGGTATAAAAATTTGAATAAAAGCAAAACATAACTAAATTGAATTGATATTTTCTTCATTTCTCCTAATTTCAAAGCCAAAAGAACAGCCCAAACCACTCAAAAATAATATTTCCCAACCGAAAACAACAGCCGGAATTTTTCAGAATTGGACTTTCAGGGTGTCTGAGATAACAAACTACAGGGTGTAGTTGGCATTTTTTTGTTAAAAAATTAGAAGACACAGGGTGGGTCTTGGACTTTCAGGGTGTCTGGAAGTGCAAAACCCCACCGGGGTCTGTCGTTTTTTTATCCAAAAAATAGAATCCCCGCCGGGGTCTCGGGCATTCAGAGTGTCGGGAAGTGTAAAACCCCACCGGGGTCTGGTGTTTTTTTATCCAAAAAATAGAATCCCCACCGGGGTCTTGGGCATTCAGGGTGTCGGGAAGTGCAAAACCCCACCGGGGTCTGGTATTTTTATTGTGAATTATCCAACAAGCTGGATTTTGGCTGATAATTTCAGTCGGGTTTTGTTAGCTTTTCCAAAAAGTTTTGGTTGATTCAGTTGCTTTGAGATGCTCGGCAGGAAAAATTCCAGCTGTTGCTTTTGGGTCAAGAGAGCGAGATTTAATGAAGAATAGGACTTTCAAACACTCCGAGATACCAATCCTGAAAAAAAACGGTAGTTTTTTATTATCGGAATATCTGAAAACCGAAATTTTCTTCAAAATTTATTCAAGTTGAAATAGGAAGCCTTATTTTATCCCGAATATGTCTTGGGCATTGGCAGTCGTTACTCTATCTATTTCTTCAAAACTCACACCATAGATATCCACCAGCTTACCTGCGATGAGGTTCAGATAAG
>CAUQHD010000096.1:0-6103 GCA_963517805.1 uncultured Flavobacteriaceae bacterium
CCAAAATTCTTGATAAACTCTATTACTCTCGCTTCTTTTTTGGAAGGTCTTGGAACTGCATTTAGTTTAGAAAAGTTTTTCCAAATAATCTGCGGTTCTATGTTTGATAGACTCATAAAGTTTGTGATTAAAGTTAATATTTATCCTCTCATTCTTTCTAAAAGTACCATCATAAGGTAGGAAAGAACGATAAGTGTTTCATCTTCATCGCTTTCGGTTAGTTTATTTAATTGAAATCTCCTGCCCAGCAGCGAAGGCATTTTCTTTAGTGTAAAAAGAGTTTTCCCTGAAGCGTCTTTCAGGCTATAGGAAGGGTTTAGGAAATATCCTGTGAACATGCCTATTATAGGCAGTTCGCCAACAAGACCATCCCAAAACTTAACCCATGCATTATCTTCTCTTATAGTGTATTTGTGCTCGTTGTTTTCATCATAGACTTCGTAGGTAGATTTCCATATAGAGCGCATTCCTTTTCGGGTGAGCTTTCCATAATTAGCGCCGTCAGTGCCTGTGATGCTGTAGCTGGCATTGAAATCCAGCCATCTATCGGCTTTTATTCTGAAAAGTTCTGCACTTTTCTCTTCATCGCGGAAGACCACCACATCTTCTTTTAGTTTAAACATTTTCTGTCTTACATAGGCGATGTGTTTTCCGTCTCTGTCTGTAATGTTAAAATCACTAGCTAAAGTGGTAATTTTAAACTTAAAATCTAATGGATAGTTTAGGTTTTTCATAAAAAAGTATATATTACACAAAGGTATAAATTTAAAAGGAAAAATCCTAAATAAAGTTTTGCAGGAAACTCTCAGATAGGTGAAGAAATATTTTGAAGATATCAGAAAAATTTTATAGTTTTGCCGCATTTTGTAGAAAAATATGAGATATAAAATACGGAAAAGACTGAAAATGTATAAAATACCTCAAAATCTACAGAAAAGTATATTATCCATTCTCCACACAGGAGGAATATTTTTTAATGAGTTAATTTAAATAAATTTTTATATGAACAAAATTATTGTTTCGGCATTATTGTTGTCCGGAATGGCAGTAAATGCGCAACAACAGCAGGTAGGAATAAATACCGCAGAACCTAAAGCAACGCTTCATGTAGAAGCAGGAGCAAGTGAAAACAAGGGAGTAATCATCCCGCGCATCACAGCAGCAGAAATGAAAACGATGACTGCAGGGCTTGGAGCAGACCATCACTCTATGATGACCTATCTAAAAGAGCAAATGCCTACTGCAGACCGTACTGGTAAGTTGGTAGATGTAGCAGAACCCGGCTACTACTTTTATGATAACACCACAGGCGTACAGAAATGGAAGGCGCTTGGGGGAGAGCAGGATCTTAGAATGGTAGGAACAACGGGGCATCCAGGAAGTTACAATCACCTTACAAAAGATGCAGGGATAGGAGGCAATGGTACCAGCTTAGGAGAAGGTGATGGTAATATAGGAATAGGGAAATATACTTTTAATGGTTTCACTAATAACAGTGACCTTACAGGGAGAATTAATATTGCTTTAGGGCGGCAGACATATAATTTCCAAAATGGCGCTGCAACAATGTCTGGGAATAGCAATACAGGAATTGGGGAAATATTATATGATTTTCAAAATGGAGGAAGTATGCAAGGAGGGAGAAACATAGCCATGGGAGATGGGATATATACATTCCAAAAAACAAATGCACAGTTTTCTAATACAGCAAGCAGTAATATGGGTATTGGAAGCAGCCTATTCAATCTGCGAAACGGCGACCTTACAGGCTCGAATAATATAGGTTTGGGACTTGGTCTATATTATCTAGCTTCTGGGAATATGGCCGGAGAATCTAATATAGGCATTGGGACTTACTCTTATAGCATGCGGAATGGTGATATCACTGCTACCAGCAATATCGCATTAGGGCATAAAATCTATAGATTAAATAAAACGAGTACCTCTTCAATTTCGGGAAGTTCGAATATAGGAATAGGAGGTAATTTATATGTTCTAGAATCAGGAAGTATTACGGGACATAAAAATATAGGAGTAGGAGATTATGTGTTTAATCTAAGTTCAGGAGAGTTGTCTGGAAATGAAAACATAGGAATAGGAGTTAATACAATGTGGGGTCTTTCAGCAGGTATCACAGGAAATAGCAACATAGGAATAGGTTCTAATTCCATAACCTCTTATGGAGGTATTACGGGAAATCATAATATAGCATTAGGCAGTGAAGCTATGCATTCTGGCCATAAAATAGCTGGCACAGATAATATCGCTATTGGAAGAGGAGCCCTTAATTCTGGTAGTAGTCATGATATCGGAAGTTATAATATAGGTGTAGGATATCAGGCTTTGATTGATGGTATGGGAAAAGGGAATGCCAACATCCATATAGGAAATAAATATGTAGGTACTCCTGTAACAGGACAACTGAACCAAGTGGTAGCCATAGGAAATGAAATAAATGGGCTTACTTCCTCCAATACTGATAGCAATGTAATCCTATTAGGAAAAACCGGATCAAATGGTCCTAAAGTAGGAATAGGAACTTACAAACCTGGGGCTAAATTAGAAGTAAATACTGGCTCTACCGCTGGAGCAGTTAAAATCGTAGATGGTACACAGGGTGCAGGGAAAGTCCTTACTAGTGATGCTAATGGGCTTGCAACTTGGAAGGAGCAAAGATTAGTCATGATACAAGGTGTTAAAGGATCTGGTGTAACAATTCCAGTAAATGGAAATGCATATATTTATACAGGTAGTTATATCACGCTTCCTCCTGGTAAGTATATGGTTACAGTTCAAAACCTTATGACTACAGTTTCAGCATATAGTGATGGACACATTTGGCTTCGTTCTACTTTTTCTGATAGTAGAACAACATTTTCAAGAACAAGTGATATACCCTCAACTGGTGGAAATCTAATCAGTGGGCTTTTACCTAAAGGTGCACTATTTAGTATGATTAATGGTTCCGTAATTATAAACAACACAGGAACTAGCCCTAAAACTTATTATTATTGGGCAGGTGATGTATTTGGGACACCTGGAACATCAACACCATTGCGTGATTTTGGTAGTCATTCAGAGTGGTCTATGACAGCAATACCAATACAATAAATATTTTGATGTTTACCAGAAAATTCTTATCAATTGATGGTTTTGTAAAAGCTTTAGAATCAGTATAGATTTTGTATGTATTTTAAATAGTATACAATAAAAAACTAGATTAATGACTTTTATAATGAGGCAGTATTTCCCAAAATAGGGGAAATACTGTTTTTTTTGATGTGTTAATTTAATATTATAAATAAGCTATTATTTGCCACATTACTCTCCTAAATTTTTAGAAAATATTTTTAAATATCAAAGACAAATGGGCGGACTATTGCAGGAAATTATTAAATTTGTCTTTAATAATCATTAAAAATAGATAGAAATGATAAGAATTCTTTTATTAAGTTTGGTTCTACTCGGAACGAGTGTAGAGGCACAGAAGAAAATCGGAAAAGAGGATGTTGTCCTCATCAAATCAGGGAAAAGTACCGAACCTATGAGGGTTTTACAAATCACCAATCCCAAAGATTTTAAAATCCTAAAAGATGTTTCCCGCTCAGTGGATGCCAAAGACCCGAATTTGAAGCTGTTAGCCGAGAGAATGCTTGCCACAGTGAAAGACGAACAAGGCGTGGGCATCGCAGCGCCGCAGGTAGGATTGAATATAAAGGCGATTTGGGTGCAGAGATTTGACAAGGAAGGAAAACCTTTTGAGTTTTTTGTAAATCCAGAAATCAAATGGATGTCTTCAGCATTAAGGCTTGGTGCAGAAGGTTGCCTCTCCATTCCAAATGAAAGAGGAGATGTTTATCGCAGCCTTGTGATTGATTTGGCTTACGAAACCTTGGATGGAGAGAAAAAACGAGAGCTTGTAGAAGGTTTCACAGCGGTGATTTTCCAGCACGAGTATGACCACCTTATAGGAAGGCTCTTCACAGAAAGGATAAAGGAGCAGAAACTGGGAACTTTCATCAAAGCAGATGAAGTGAATAAGATTTATTACCAGAAGTAAATTTTAGGGAGAATTTCTTATTTTTGCCGAATGGAATACCCAAGTAAAGTATTATCCAGAGCAGTGGAGGAGATTTCTGGACTGCCAGGGATAGGCAAAAAATCGGCTCTTCGGCTGGCGCTGCATCTTCTCAGACAGCCCAAATCTCAGGGAATGGCGCTTTCACAGGCTTTGGAAAGTCTGGTAACGAATATAAAATACTGCCAAGAGTGTCATAATTTCTCAGATTTTGATATCTGTGAAATCTGTGCTGATGAAAAGCGAAACGCCGAAACGCTCTGCATTGTAGAAGATGTAAGGGATGTCCTCGCAATAGAAAATACTTCTAAATATAACGGAAAGTATTTGGTTTTAGGAGGAAAAATTTCTCCGATGGAAGGCATAGGGCCGCACCAGTTAAACATTTCCAGCATTGAAAAAAAACTAAATGAAGAGAGCCTAAAAGAAGTGATTTTTGCGCTGAGTGCAACGATGGAGGGCGATACCACGGCTTATTATATTTATAAGAAATTCAAACATTTTAATGTAAAGTTTTCCAGCATCGCAAGGGGAATTTCGGTGGGGGATGAGCTGGAATATGCAGATGAGGTATCTCTCGGAAGGTCTATTATCAACAGGCTTCCGTACGATGAAGCAAAATAAAACTTACAAATACAAATAAAATAAATCGCCTTTTTAGGCGATTTATTTTTATAATTTCTCTACTTCTTGAGCGATTTCGATGATAACTTCTGTGGCTTTTTCCATAGATTCTAATGGAACATATTCATAAGGCCCGTGGAAGTTAAGCCCTCCCGCGAAGATATTCGGGCAAGGAAGTCCCATGTAAGACAGCTGTGCGCCATCAGTTCCGCCTCGTATGGCTTTTACTTCTGGAGTGATTCCAAGGTTTTTCATCGCTCTTTCTGCGACTTCTATGATGTGCATTTTGCCTTCGAATTGTTTTTTCATGTTGAGATATTGTTCTTTTATCTCTATTTCAAAGACATTTTCGCCATATTTTTGGTTGAATTCTGCTACTTTTTCAGCGATGAATTTCTTGCGGTTTTCAAATTTCTGCTCATCGTGGTCACGGATGATGTATTGTAACTTTGCTTCGGAAACATCAGCTTTTAGGTCTAAAAGATGATAAAAACCTTCAAAACCTCTTGTAGTAGAAGGAGTTTCGCCAGCAGGGAGCGACTGGATAAACTCAGCAGCGAGAAGCCCAGCATTTATCATTTTTCCGTAAGCATAACCAGGGTGTACGCTCAGTCCGTGGATTTTTATAACCGCTCCAGCCGCATTAAAGTTCTCATATTCTATCTCGCCCACATCACTTCCATCCATGGTGTAAGCCCATTCAGCACCGAATTTTTCTACATTGAACTTGTGCGCTCCTTTTCCGATTTCTTCATCAGGGTTGAATCCCACAGCTATCCGCCCGTGTTTTATCTCAGGATGCTGGATAAGGTATTCTGCCGCTGTCATGATTTCTGCTACGCCCGCCTTGTCATCCGCACCGAGAAGGCTCGTTCCGTCCGTAGTGATTAGGGTTTGTCCTTTGTATTGTTTCAGATTTTCAAACTTGTTAGGAGAGAGGGTGAAGCCTGTCTTTTGGTTAAGAAGCAGGTCGCCTCCATCGTAATTTTCCCAAATTTGTGGATTTACATCTTTACCATTGAAATCAGGCGAAGTGTCAAAATGGGCGATAAATCCCACAGTAGGCACTTTTTTCTCTATATTGGACGGGATAAATCCGTATACATAGGCGTTTTCATCGATAGAGACATCTTCCAGACCGATGGCTTTCATTTCCTCAAAAAGATATTTCGCGATGTCCCACTGCTGCGGAGAACTTGGCGTTTCCTCACATTCAGGGTCGCTGGTGGAATATATCTTTACATAAGTCAAAAAGCGCTGAAGAAGTTTTTCTCTCCATTCTTTGTTTAATTTTATTTGTTCCATTGTCTTAAATTTATTGATAAATAAAAAAATAAGCGTAAAAGTAAGAAATATTTGTCAATTTTGCACAAAAAAACACTCCCTTTTGCAGAGAGTGTT
>CAUQHD010000097.1:0-6098 GCA_963517805.1 uncultured Flavobacteriaceae bacterium
AAATAATAGATATAAGGCTGCTATATACACTCCTAAAAACTGATAGTGGAGAGCGGATTTCCTACCCAAATAATCTATTTTTGCAAAAAGGAACAGCTATCATTAGTAAAAGTTAATATCTGGGCGATGTTCCAGATTTTTTGCTATAAAAACGGTTTTTGGACTTAATAAAATTCCTCATAGTAAATAACACATGATATTTTTAGTGATTTTTGTGGCTTTAATCGTTTTATTATCTATGATATTCAGGTGGGATATTATAGACAAATTAAAAATAGATCAGAATTTAGCTTATGTTGTTTTCGTTTTAGTTTTATTGTGTTTACTTTTCTTTTTTATAGGTAACATAAACAATATAATATTTTTTGTAGCAATTCTTTATGCATATCCTGATATGTTTGTAGGGTTTATACTAAATATTACATGGTTAGGCTTGTTAAGTTTCATTATTTTTTCAAAAAAAGCCAATCAAAAGAAAATAGCAGTAATTCTTTTATTAGTGGTGTCCATTGCTATTGGAGTAATGTACTATTTTGAAAAAAATGGCGAGAAAATTGAGCTAAACGAAGAAATTATTAATAAAAAATCTCTATCCAAACTTCGGTATTGGAAAGGGGCACTAAGATTATCAGTGTAAAAGCATTTTTTTATAATAGAAATTCGTATTTTTATGGCTTTAATTTTAATAAAATCTAAAAATGAGCGTAGTTTTTAAATCTATATTAGACAATGATTTTTACAAATTCACCATGCAATGCGCTGTGGTAAAGCTCTTTCCAGATGCGAGAGTGAAATATGTATTCATCAACCGAGGGAAACATTCCTTCCCAGAAGGCTTTGATGATGCCCTCAGAAAAGCCATCAATGAAATGGCAAAACTCCAGCTTACCAAAGCGGAAAAAGAATTTCTGAAGAAAAACTGTCCGTATCTCAATCTGCCCTATTTAGACTTTTTAGAAGGATACCACTACGACCCTTCCGAAGTGAAAATCAATCAGATAGGAAACGATTTAGAAGTTACCGTAGAAGGACTTTGGTACAGAACCATACTTTGGGAAGTGCCGCTGCTGTCACTCATCAGTGAACTTTATTACAAAATGAACGGTATGGAGCGCCAAAGTGATAATGAAATTACCCGAAAAACTTTAGAAAAAGCCAAAAACCTCATCGAACTAAAAGTTAATTTCGCGGAGTTTGGGACACGAAGAAGACACTCCTACAAGGTTCATGATGTAGTGATGAAAGCCCTTACCCAAGATTCCAACAGCTATTTCATCGGTTCTTCCAATGTTCATTTTGCGATGAAATACGGCGTGAAACCTATCGGAACGCACGCCCACGAGTGGTTCATGTTCCATGGCGCTCAGTATGGATTTAAGATGGCAAACGCGCTTTCTTTGGAGCATTGGGTGGATGTTTATCGTGGCGACTTAGGAGTTGCCCTCTCGGACACTTATACTACCGATGTGTTTTTCAAGCAGTTTGATAAGAAATTTGCTAAACTTTTCGATGGAGTAAGACACGACAGCGGCGACCCGATAGCTTTCGCAGAGAAAACCATCAAACACTACGAAAAACACGGCATCAATCCTTTGTTTAAATACATTATTTTCTCGGATAATCTTAATCTAGAGAAAATCTCCGAAATTACGCAAGCTTGCCGAGGAAAAGTAGGTCTTTCATTCGGAATTGGAACAAATCTGACCAACGATGTAGGACTTACACCAATGAATATCGTAATGAAACTCACAGGAGTTCTTGGCGCAAATGATGAATGGATACCGACCGTGAAATTCTCCGATGAAAAAGGAAAACAAACGGGAGACCCAAAAATGATAGAACTCGTCAAAGAGTCTCTAAGAATAAAATAAACCACATAAAAAATGTGGTTTTATTTTTTTTCAAATAAATGTGTAACAAATCCTAAATTTTAATACTAATTAACTAAAAAAATCAATCAATGTCTTCATTAGAGCAGGAATTTCTGGAGAGAATAGAAAAGCATAAAGGCGTGCTTTTCAAAATTTCCAAGATGTATATGGACGAGCCCGAAGACCAGAATGATTTGTTTCAGGAAATCACCTATCAGCTATGGAAAGCCTATCCGAGTTTTGAGGAAAAAAGCAAATTTTCTACTTGGATGTATCGTGTAGCCCTTAATACTGCGATAGTTTTTCTGAAATCTGAAAAGAAAAGAGGATTCATCTCTCGGGAAGAGGAAATTCAGAATTTTGACATCAAAAATGAAGAAACCGCCGAAGAAGAGCACAAAGTAAAAATAATGTATGATGCCATCCACCTGCTGAGCCCGATAGACAAGGCGTTGATTTTCTATTATTTAGAAGACTATTCTGGAAAAGAAATGGCGGAACAACTGGGAATAACAGAAGGGAACTGCCGTGTAAAACTAAACCGAGCTAAACAGAAGCTGAGCGACTTAGTAAACAAATTGATAAACAAAGAATTATAAAATAATTTAATAAAAATTCTAATGGATTTAGAAAACTTAAAACAAGTGTGGGATAAGGAAAAAATAGAATCCATTCCTGAAATTTCCTTGGAAAAACAAAAAGAAATTCATACGCCTCTGGAGATGATTCGGATGAATATGCGGGCTGAATTTTGGATGAATATTATTTTCTTTCCTTTTTGGGCGGCACTGCTTCCTCTGACAGGAAAGAATACTGAGCACATCTATCTCATTGCTATACTGATATTTATAGCATTTATCATCATAGGATATTATTATCTGAAATTCTATACTTTTTATAAAAAATTGAATACCAAAAGCCTTAATACTTATCATAATATTTTGGATTTAAGGTATGAATTGGTTTTAAATTCAGAGCTTTATAAATCTTTTTATATTGTATTCATTCCTATCGGATTGTGTCTTTATACTATTTTATATTTGCATGACAAAGAGACTAATCTCACTATTTTCGCCATAAAATCACTGATATTTGGTGTGGTTTTTTATTTTGGAGGAAAATACTGGTTGTATGAGAAATACGGGAAATACATTCAGAAAATTTCTAAAATCGTAGCCGAAATCATAGGCGAAGAAGATGGTTTTGAATATGATAGAAGTTTCCTGAAAATCCAAAAAGAATTCGTTTTCCTACAAAAAGCAAGAAATTTCTGCAATGAAAAATTCGGAAAGTATGGTCAAACAGCGTATATTATATTTCTTATAATTTCACTATTGTTAATCTCGTTTTTAGTAGGAGTTTGTGTTGGGATTTTATATGTTATTATAACATAATATTCATTTCAAAGCATAAAAAAGCGACCTATGAAAAGTCGCTAATTATGAGTGGTTGTACCCCAGGCGGGACTTGAACCCGCACGCCAAAAGAGGCACAGGATTTTAAGTCCTGCGTGTCTACCAGTTCCACCACCAGGGCATGGAATGGAGCGAAAAACGGGATTCGAACCCGCGACCCCAACCTTGGCAAGGTTGTGCTCTACCAACTGAGCTATTTTCGCAAACTGTGCGGATGAAGGGACTCGAACCCCCACGCCTCTCGGCACCAGATCCTAAGTCTGGCGTGGCTACCAATTACACCACATCCGCAGTGAAGAATGAACTACTCTTTCTTTTTATGGGTGCAAATATACAAACTTATTTTTAATACACAATATTATTTTGTGTTTTTTTATTTTTTATTTTAAAAAGAGTTTCTTATTTTTACCCTTTCAATTTTTTGTTATATTAAATATTTATTATGGAATTACAAGGGACGGTTAAGAAAATATTTGAAATTCAGAGTTTTCCAAGCGGATTTCAAAAAAGAGAAATGGTTATTCTTACTCAGGAGCAATATCCACAGCCTATTAGTATTGAGTTTTTATCAGAAAAGATAAGTCTTTTAGATCATATTTCTGAAGGAGACCAAGTGAAAATAGGAATAAACATTCGTGGGAGAGAGTGGACAAATCCAGAAGGACAGGTGAAATATTTTAATTCCATTACAGGCTGGAGATTAGAAAAAATAAGCGAAACCTCTCCAGAGCCTGTACATGCAGCTTCTGCAGCGCCACAGGCTGAAGCAAGTAACGAAAACCCTTTCGCTGAAGAGGATGAGGATGATTTGCCATTCTAATCACAAATAATAAACAATCCTACCTCTTGCGTAGGATTTTCTTTTCTATGTATCAATTAGATGAAGAAATCTGGTTTCCAGATCCCAGACAATACCATCCCCAAAGCGGAATTATTGCCATTGGGGGAGATCTTTCTGCGGAAAGACTCGCTTTGGCTTATTCTTTAGGCTTGTTCCCATGGTTTAACGAAGGTGAAGAAATCCTCTGGTGGTGCCCAGATCCAAGGTTTGTTTTGTTTCCCAAAGAACTGAAAGTTTCTAAATCCATGAGGAAAATTCTACGGAATGATGAGTTTTCCTTTACCGAAAATCAATGTTTTGAAGAAGTGATGAGAAATTGCGCCGAAATTAAACGAAATGGGCAGGACGGCACATGGATTTCAGAGGAAATGATAAAAGCCTATGTAAAGCTAAACCAATTGGGAAAAGCCAAAAGTGTAGAAGTATGGAAAGACGGACAGCTTGTGGGCGGTTTCTATGGTGTGGAGGTAGGGAATGTTTTCTGTGGAGAGAGTATGTTTAGCAAAGTGAGCAATGCTAGTAAGGCGGGTTTTCTTCATTTTGTGCTAAATAATCAAGACCATTATCAGTTGATAGATTGCCAAGTTTATTCCGAGCACTTGGAAAGTTTAGGAGCAAGGGAAATTCCCAAAAAGGATTTTCTGTCTATTCTTTCGGAGGGAGAGAGAGGGCATTTATTGGAATGATTTTAAACTCTCCTTTCAGTAGGGCTATTTTCATTTCGTTGCGGATATTTTCGCTGAGGGAAGCCACAGGTATCATCAGTTTTTGGATTTTGTCCCAAGAAAGCACTTGATGATACAATTCGTAAAAGCCGTATCCCACCAGTTTTCCTCCGCACAGTGCCAGAAAAGATTTTTCTGAGAGTGTTCTTCCTCTGCTTACCCATATTTCGTTTCTTCCGGATAGGGAGATTTCTTTTTTTAGGGGTGCATATTCCAACTTTTCTGTTCGTTTTTTTAGCAGAGACAAGAACTTTTCTGCTTGTGAATAACTTTTGAATTTAAATAATCTTATTTCTTCTTCTTTTTTCTTGGTAGAAATGAAAAATATTTTCTTTTGTTTGTTATAAACGATGCAGAAAGGCAGCTGCAGGTTCTGTTTCAACTCTTTTTCTTTCATCATAAGAAGAGCGATGATGTTTGTTCCTGTAAATTCATAGGAAATCTGCTCGGTTTTGTGCTGTATTTTTATTTCTTTTGGGGATTTGGAGTTCAGGATTTTCTTTGCTTTTTTGTAAATATTGTCTGCATAGGCGGCGTAGAGTATCTTTCCTTCTTTGCTTTGAAAATAAATGATTCCTTGTTCTGTTGGGAGATTTTCGGTAAGTCTGCTCACCTTGTTAGAGTAGGTGTCGGTGTGTGTTTTCTCGTGGTGTGCCTGAATAATCTCATTGTTGGTATCCTTTGAAATCAACAATTTGAACAGCTCCAGTGTCGCCCTCGCATCTCCTGCTGCGCGGTGTGCATCTACAAGCGGAATGCCTATGGATTTGCAGAGTTTCCCCAAAGAGTAACTTTCCGCATTGGGAATTAGTTTTTTGGCGAGAGGGATGGTATCTATGGTGTCGCATCGGAACTCATAGCCCAGCCTTCTGAACGACTGGCGGAGCATGCGGTAGTCAAACTCTATGTTGTGTCCCACCAGCGTAGTCCCTTCTGTGATTTCTATAATTCTTTTGGCTATTTCATGAAATTTTGGGGCGGTTTTCACCATTTTAGGAGTAATGCCCGTCAGCTTCTGCACATAGGGCGAAATACTGCTTTCAGGATTGACTAATGTGATGAACTGCTCCACCGTCCTATGCCCGTCATAGACAAACACTGCAATCTCTATGATGCACTCTTCGCGGAAGCCAGCTCCGTTGCTCTCTATATCTATGATGGAATACATGGACAGGTTTTCTTGTCATTTTTTGAAGATGCAAACATGAGAATATTTTTCTAAAAAAACAATAAACGCAAGAACTAC
>CAUQHD010000098.1:0-6094 GCA_963517805.1 uncultured Flavobacteriaceae bacterium
TAAGTTTTTCTAACTTCTCGCGGCGTATGATTTCTTGTTCTGATAATGACATTTTTCAATCTTTATTTAATTAATTTGCAAAAGTAATTTTTTTTCATCAATTATTGATGCGAAACATTAAATTTGTAACATGAATACCAAAATAAAATTTGAAGATTTAGGTTTGATGGACTATCAGTCGGCTTGGGATTATCAGGAAAAGCTCATGCGCGAGATTATAGACCTCAAACTTCAGAACAGACAGCAGACCGCACAGCAGGAAACGCCCAATTACCTCCTCTTCGTAGAGCATCCTCATGTATATACTCTTGGGAAATCCGGCGACGAACACCATATGCTGATAGACGAAAAGAAACTCAATGAAATAAACGCCACATATGTGAAAACCAACAGAGGCGGCGACATCACCTACCACGGTTTCGGGCAGATAGTAGGCTATCCCGTGCTGGATTTGGAGAATTTCTTTACCGACATCCACCGCTACATGCGGAATCTGGAAGAAGTAGTCATCCGCACCATGGCGGAATACGACCTGAAAGGCGAAAGAAGCCAAGGCGAAACAGGCGTCTGGCTGGATACCGGAAAACCCTACGCCAGAAAAATCTGCGCCATGGGCGTAAAGGCCTCCCGCTGGGTCACCATACATGGTTTTGCCCTCAATGTCAATACGGACATGTCGTATTTCCAAAACATCATTCCGTGCGGAATCAAGGGCAAACAGGTCACTTCTTTGGAGCAGGAATTACAGCGGAAAATCCCCATGGAAGAGGTCAAAGACAAACTAAAAAAACACTTCGCCGAGGTGTTCCAATGTTCTTTTTACTAAAAAACCCCGCCTTTGGAGCGGGATTTTTCCTTTTTTCTTCATCACCTTAGAAGTTTTCATCATGTCTTCTTCTCGGCGCACATTGTCTAAACCTCCACTCATCTTTCCCAAAGCATTTCCTATGTAGGATATTCAATTTCCTATATTTCCCATTGAATAGTTTTCATCGCCTTTGTTAAGTTATTATAAACTTCGCAATAAACTACCTTTCCCAAACCTCCGCACACCTGCGCGGGACTTCCGCAAACATTGTCCAAAGAACGGCACACATTATCTAAACTTCCGCAGAGCTTTGCCAAAGCATTTCCTATGTAGGATATTTAATTTTTCATCTTTTCCATTGAATAGTTTTCATCGCCTTTGTTAAGTCTTTACAAATTTTGCAACAAACCACATTTCCCAAACCTCCGCACACCTGCGCGGGACTTCCGCACACATTGCCCAAAAAACGGCGCACATTGTCTAAACCTCCGCACACCTTTCCCAAGCCTTAAACCTCGTTTTCTTCTTGATAAAACAAATGTTCTGTCAAAATGAAAATCTTTTGCCATAGTTCAATAAATTTTCCTATTTTTGGACTATGATAAAAGCGAAGAATATTTATAAATCCTACGGAGATTTACAAGTCCTCAAAGGCGTGAATCTCAATATAAACGAGGGCGAAATCGTCTCCATCGTAGGCGAATCGGGCGCCGGAAAATCTACCCTGCTGCAGATTTTGGGCACTCTGGACCTCCCTACCGATGAGCAGAAGCACGGCACGGAAATCACCATCGCCGGAGAGCCGTTCCTTAAAATGAACGATCAGGAACTCTCCAAATTCCGAAATGAAAACATCGGCTTCGTGTTCCAGCACCACCAGCTTCTACCGGAGTTCACCGCCATTGAAAATGTGATGATGCCCATCCGCATTGCAGGGAAAAACCCCAAAGATTTTCAGGAGAAAGCCTACCAGCTCTTCGAGGAACTGAACATCGTAGACCGAAGATACCACAAGCCGAAAGCCCTCTCCGGCGGGGAAGCGCAGAGAGTTGCCGTAGTAAGGGCGCTCATCAATTCCCCAAAAATCATCTTCGCCGATGAACCTACAGGAAATCTGGATTCTAAGAACGCCGACTCCCTGCACCAGCTTTTATTTGACCTCAGGGACAAGTACAACCAGACTTTCGTCATCATCACCCACAATCCTATCCTCGCCGAAAGCGCCGACAGGAAACTCGTCATGAAAGACGGAATAATCTTATAATTTGAAAATATATCAATTCTAATATTCTTTAAAATGAAAAAACTTTTTTTAGTATCGGCTCTTCTGCCTGCTGTCATGGCTTTTTCACAGCAGCACGGCGGCATGTGGATGCCCACAGAACTCAACGAAGCAGAAATGAAAAAACTGGGAATGAAGATTTCTGCAAAACAAATTTTTGACCCCAGCAAACCCAGTATAAAAGATGCCGTAGCGCAGTTTGATGGCGGCTGCACCAGCGAGGTGATTTCTCCCAAAGGACTCCTGCTGACCAACCACCACTGCGGATATGATGACATCCAAAGACACTCCACCGTAGAAAACGACCTGCTGACCAATGGTTTTTGGGCTAAAAACATGAGCGAAGAACTTCCCAACCCAGGTGTAACGGTAGATTTCATCGTGGATATCAAAGATGTTACCACCGAAATTACCGCCGGAACTCAAGGACTTTCAGGAGAAAGTTTAGAAAAGAAAATAAACCAAAATATTGAGCTTTACAAAAACTCTCAAAAAATAGAAAACTACCAGAAAATCATTGTAAAATCTATGTATTACGGCAATAAATATTATGCCTACATCATAGATACTTATAAAGATGTCCGCCTTGTAGGGGCGCCGCCTTCTTCCATTGGGAAGTTTGGATCCGATACAGACAACTGGGTGTGGCCAAGACATACGGGAGACTTCATGCTCTTCCGCATCTATGCCGATAAGAACAACAAGCCTGCCGAATATTCTAAGGACAATGTTCCTTTCCAGCCGAAACACTTCCTCCCGATTTCCATTAAAGATAAAAAGGAAGGAGATTTCACATTCGTGTTTGGTTTCCCTGGCCGTACCACGGAATATCTCCCCGCAGTTGCCGTAGAGAAAATAATGAACGAAACCGACCCTGCCATGATTTCCATGCGGGATGCCGCTCTGAAAATTTTAGATGAAAAAATGCGTACAGATGATGCCACAAGAATAAAATACGCTTCTAAATACGCCAGAGTTGCCAACTATTGGAAAAAATGGATCGGCGAAGTGGAAGGGCTCAAAAAATCTCAAGCCGTACAAAAGAAAAAACAATACGAGCAGAGCCTCATCAGCAAAAATCCGGCTGTCCGCCCTACGATAGAGCAATTGGAAAAACTCTATAACGAGCAGGCACCTTACGCCCTCAGCCGTTCCTATTATTCTGAGCTGACAAGAAATGCGGAAACCCTAAATCTTGCCAATATTTTCCTAAACCACATAGAAAGAGTGCAGGCTGGAAAGGCAGATGCCAAGTACCTCCAAGCGCTGAAGGAACACCTCAAAACTTTTTATAAAGACTACGATGGAGAATTAGACGCCAAAGTAACCGCTAAACTGCTCAGCCTCTATGCGAAGCGTGTCCCTGCGCAGTTTCTGCCAGCGGAACTAAAATCAAGCGAAAATGAAGCTCTTTCTGAGAAAAAAATAGAACAGGCTTCGCAAACATCCCTTATCACGGGAAGAGGGAAACTCGGCGGAATGTCTTTGCCTGAGGATTTGGATAAACTCTTCGCCGATGAGAGAAGTTTAGTTCAGCATTTGAAAAACGATAGTTTCGTGCAGCTTTTCAGCAAGATAAGAAACGCTTATAACTCTCAGGTTCACCCTAAATATACTTCCCTCCAAGCAGAAATAGATGCCGTGCAGAAGAAATACATGGCTCAGCAGATGGAAACGGACAAGGAACGCCGGTTCTTCCCAGATGCCAACTCTACCCTGCGTGTGGCTTATGGAACAATCAAAGGCTCTGACCCTCGCGATGGCGTGAAATACAACTACCAAACGCACCTAAAGGGTGTCATGGAAAAGTATATCCCGAATGATTATGAATTTAATGTTCCACAGAAGCTCATCAGCCTCTATCAGAACAAAAATTATGGTGTTTATGCCGACAAAACGGGAGAAGTTCCGGTAAATTTCACTGCAACTAACCACACTACCGGCGGAAATTCTGGAAGTCCCGTGCTGGATGCAAGAGGCAACCTGATTGGGCTGAACTTTGACCGCCAATGGGAAGGAACAATGAGTGACATTAACTTTGACCCTCGTTTCAGCCGAAACATCATGGTAGATACCAAGTATATTCTTTTCATCATTGATAAATTTGCCGATTCTAAATGGCTGATTGATGAAATGAAAATCGTGAAATAGCCTTTAAAAAGGTTGTTTTCATCTTCCTAAAATTAAAATGAACCGCTGCGATGCAGATATAGGAAACCGAAAATAAGGCTCCTCTCTCTGCTCCGCAGTTTTTTTTGACCAAAATACTATTTCTTCCATCGTTGCTCATTTTTTTCCGCTCAGAAACGGATTCTTATTGTCAGGGCTTCCCTTTTTAAAAGTTTCAACAAGAGCATCAGCGGAATGTTTGACTTCTAAGAATTTGCTTTAACTGAAAAAAGCCCCAAGAAAGATGGACAAAAAATGAGTAAAATCATTATCTTTGCCAATTATTTAACAAAAAATATGGAAGAAGAAAAAAAACCACTCAATTTCATTGAGCAAATTATAGAAGAAGATTTGGCTAACGGACTCAGCAGAGACAAAATTCGTTTTCGTTTTCCGCCAGAGCCCAACGGCTATCTGCACATAGGACACACCAAAGCGATATGCATCAACTTCGGTTTGGGTGAAAAATATAATGCTCCTGTGAACCTTCGTTTCGATGATACCAACCCTGAAAAAGAAGAACAAGAGTTCGTAGATTCTATCAAGAAAGATGTGGCTTGGCTCGGCTTCAAATGGGATAAAGAGCTCTATGCATCAGACTATTTTCAGCAGCTCTATGACTGGGCTGTGCAGATGATAAAAGAGGGTAAGGCGTACATAGATGAGCAGTCTTCAGAAGTTATCACGGAACAAAGAAAAAATCCTGCAGAACCTGGGATAGAATCTCCATTCCGAAACAGACCAATAGAGGAATCACTAAATCTATTCGAGCGAATGAAAAATGGCGAGTTCGAAGAAGGAACGATGTCTCTTCGTGCCAAAATAGATATGACTTCGCCTAATATGAACATGCGTGACCCTGTGATGTATAGAATCCTAAAAAGACCACACCACAGAACTGGTACCACTTGGAAAATTTACCCTATGTACGACTGGGCTCATGGCGAGAGTGACTACATAGAGCAGATTTCGCATTCTCTTTGTTCATTGGAGTTTGAGAACCACAGACCGCTTTACGACTGGTATCTTGACCAAGTCTATACGGAAGGAACTATCAGAAACAAACAGCGAGAGTTTGCCCGAATGAATGTAACCTACATGATTACTTCTAAAAGAAAACTCCAAAGGCTCGTTGCCGAAGGTGTGGTTACAGGCTGGGATGACCCGAGAATGCCTACCGTTTCTGGACTTAGAAGAAAAGGCTACACGCCTGCCGCTATCCGAAATTTCATTGAAAAAGTAGGTGTAGCGAAAAGAGAAAACTTAATCGACATTCAGCTGCTGGAATTATGCGTAAGAGAGGATTTAAACAACACTGCCAAGAGAATGATGGTGGTGATGAATCCCGTAAATCTGATTATAGAAAACTACCCAGAAGGCAAAGAAGAATGGCTGGAAACAGAAAACAACCCAGAAGATGAAAACGCTGGAATGAGAAAAGTTCCTTTCTCACGAGAGCTGTATATAGAGAGAGAAGACTTCAAAGAGGAAGCGGACAAGAAGTTTTTCCGTCTGAAACTCGGTGGTGAGGTAAGACTAAAATCAGCCTACATCATCAAAGCTGAAAGAGTAGAAAAAGATGAAAACGGCGAGATTACGACTATCTACGCTACCTATGATGAAAAATCTAAGTCTGGAAGCGGAACGGAAGAAAGCCTAAGAAAAGTAAAAGGAACGCTGCACTGGGTTTCTGCAAACCATGCCCTGCCTGTGGAAGCGAGAGTTTATGACAGACTTTTCACTACCGAACAGCCAGATGCAGAAAAGGAAACTGACTTCTTAGAGTTTGTAAACCCTGAATCTCTGAAAGTGGTAACTGCCTATGCAGAACCAGA
>CAUQHD010000099.1:0-6064 GCA_963517805.1 uncultured Flavobacteriaceae bacterium
ATATAGAGAATGAAGAAGACGAAGAATAAACCTTGTATTTATAAAAAGAAAATCCATAATTTTGCAAAAACTTTATTTTGAATAAAATAGATACCATTATTTACGCATTTGCGGCTGTGTTTATGGGGATTTATCTCTATCAATATCCTGAGTATTATATATATATTATAGGGATTTTTTTCTCATTCCTTGTCCTTAATGTTCTAATTTTTAGGATGTATAAAGGATTAAAGAAAATGTCTATGGCTGTGATGGCTTTCATGGCTATGAATTTCGGAAAAGATATTCTTTGGGCGTTTTTGTGGATGTTTGTAATTAAGAAAAATGAGGTCTTAGTGATGTTTTTGGCTCTTGTTTTTCTTCTGTTATCCATACCCCTATACCATTCTGTGCTTAGAGAAATAAAGAATAATCAAAAATCTGATAAAAATCAATTATAATTATTTTTAAAACTTAATTTATTTAAGTATATTTGCAAATCAATAAAAATAAGAAATGAACCAGAGAATTTATTCACTATTTTTTGTTTTGATGTTCATGCTGTTTGGGAATACTGTTCTTGCTAGTGAACATGCAGGTGGAGGTGAAAAAGCTTTTAATCCTTCTGAACTTATCAATCATCACATTTATGATACACATGAGTGGCATATTGCTACTTTGAATGAAGGTGAAGAGGGAGAATTTCATATTACGATTCCTTTGCCAGTGATTGTAAAAGATGGGAAAGGTTGGCATGTTTTTATGTCAAGTAGTGTGGCTCATGGACAAGTGGTAGATGGATACACTTTGGAGCATGGTGTTTTAGTGAATAAAGAAGGTTTGGAAAAAGCGCAAATTCCAGATTTGTTCAAAGGAACAGAAAAGGTGTTTTACGACCTTTCTATTACTAAGAATGTTTTTGCATTGTTTATTTCTGTTTTGATTATCTTAGGATTATTCATTTCGATGGCAAATTCTTACAAAAAGTCTTTAGTTCCTATTGGAGTAGCGAGATTTTTTGAGCCTGTTGTACTCTTGATAAGAGATGGAATCGCAATTCCGAATATCGGTTCTAAACATTATAAGAAATTTATGCCGTTCTTATTGACGATATTCTTCTTTATTTGGTTGAATAATTTATTAGGACTTGTTCCGTTTTTCCCTGGAGGGGCTAACCTTACGGGGAACATAGCGGTTACATTAGTCCTTTCTTTATTTACAGTGTTTACTATTTTGCTCAATGCAAATAAAGACTATTGGAAACATATTCTTTGGCCGCCGGTTCCATTTTTGCTTAAGCCAATTATGATTCCGTTGGAAATTATAGGGATTTTCACTAAGCCGTTCTCACTGACCATGCGTCTTATGGCGAATATTACAGCTGGACATATTATGATTTTAAGTATTATTTCATTAATATTTATTTTCAAAAATGCGGCTTTAGGAGCGGTTTCTGTGCCATTGGCGTTGTTCGTTTCTATCTTGGAATTGTTGGTTGCAGCTTTGCAGGCATATATATTTACGATATTGTCAGCTTTATATATTGGTATTGCAGTAGCAGAACATAGTCACGATGATGCACATGGGCATGCAGAAGGACATTAAAAAAAGAATTTTAATTTTTAATAATAATTTTAACTAAATATTTTTTATTATGGAAGCAGTAAAAGAAACAGTACATGCGTTGTCTTTCTTGAATTATGCGGCAATTTCAATTGCTGTATTAGGAGTAGCTTACGGTATTTCTAAAATTGGTTCTCACGCGATGGATGCTATCGCTAGACAACCAGAAGCGGCTGATAAGGTGCAAGCAGCGATGTTGATCGCTTGTGGTCTTATCGAAGGTGCTGGACTTATCGGATTGATTTTCAGTGCTCCGTTCATGAAGTAATTTTAACTGATAATCTTGGTAACACGGTTGGTGCTTACCAAGATTATTTTAAAATTTTGTATTAAAAAATATTTAAAGTAAAATAAAAAATAAAATAATTAGCAATGATAACACCAGGATTAGGTTTAGTTTTTTGGATGACACTTACTTTTGCTGTATTGATGTTTCTTTTGGCAAAATATGCATGGAAACCAATTCTTAATGCACTTAATGAAAGAGAAACAACAATTGTAGATGCGCTTAACCAAGCTAAATTGGCAAGAGAAGAGGTTCAGAATTTAAAAGCTGAAAATGAAAGAATTATCCAAGAAGCTAAAATAGAAAAGGATAATATATTGAGAGAAGCAAGAGAAATAAAAGATAGAATGATTAACGAAGCGAAAGATACAGCTAAAGTAGAAGGAGAGAAAATGATAGAGGCTGCTAGACATTCTATCGCTATGGAAAAGGCTGCTGCTATAGATGATATGAAAAAGCAGATCAGTTCTTTATCTGTGGATATTGCAGAGACTATATTGAAGAAAAAATTGGATAATAAAGATGCCCAAAATGATTTAGTGGCTAATTTATTAAATGATAAAAACTTAAACTAGTCCTTATGAGTAACACAACAAAAGTTGCTAAAAGATACGCTCAGGGATTGTTGGATTTTACAACAGAAACTGGCAACACGGAAACTGTATTCAATGAAATGAAAGATGTGGCAGAAACTATTTCTGGTTCTAAAGAATTGAGAAGTTTTTTCGCTACGCCTATTATAGATTACAGAAGAAAGCAGAGTGTTGCAAGTGAGATTTTTTCTAAATTTTCTGTGGTAACTAAAAACATGATTACCCTTGTTATCAAGCAGGGAAGAGAAAAATATTTAGAAGATATTGCTAATGAATATATTGAGAAAGTAGAGGAAATGAATGGAGTGCAGAAAGCAACACTAACAACTGCTGAAGAACTTTCCCAACAGAGCATAGAGCAGATTGTAAAATCTTCATCTTTAATAGATGCAAATAAGAAGTATAAGATAAAGTCTATAATAAAACCAGAGCTTATCGGTGGGTATATCCTAAGAGTAGGAGACCAGCAGATAGATAACTCGGTAAGAACTCATTTGACCAATCTTAGAAAAGAATTTCAACTTAATTAGAAAAAACAACCAATAAAATGGCAGGAATAAATCCAGCAGAAGTATCTGCAATATTGAAACAACAGTTAGCAAATTTTGATACTCAGTCTAATGTAGAAGAGGTAGGAACCGTATTACAAGTAGGAGATGGTATTGCTCGTATTTATGGTTTGGAAAATGTACAGTACGGAGAATTAGTAAAATTTGAAAGTGGAGTTGAAGGAATTGTATTAAACCTTGAAGAGGATAATGTAGGGGTGGCTCTACTTGGAGAATCTAAGAGAGTAAAAGAAGGTGATACAGTAAATAGAACTAAAAGAATTTCTTCTATCAAAGTAGGGGAAGGGCTTTTGGGAAGAGTAGTAGACACTTTGGGTAATCCTATCGATGGTAAAGGTCCTATTGGAGGGGATTTATACGATATGCCTTTGGAGAGAAAAGCTCCTGGGGTTATCTATCGTCAGCCAGTTAATGAGCCTTTGCAAACAGGTATCGTTGCGATAGACTCTATGATTCCTATCGGAAGAGGACAGAGAGAGTTGATTATTGGTGACCGTCAGACAGGTAAAACTACGGTAGCGATAGACACGATCCTGAACCAAAAAGAATTTTATGATGCAGGTCAGCCTGTATTCTGTATATATGTAGCAGTAGGACAAAAAGGTTCTACAGTAGCTCAAATCGTAAGAACACTAGAAGAAAGAGGCGCAATGGCTTATACAGTAGTAGTAGCAGCTAACGCTTCTGACCCTTCACCAATGCAGGTGTACGCTCCAATGGCAGGAGCTGCTATTGGGGAGTATTTTAGAGATACAGGACGCCCAGCATTGATAGTTTATGATGATTTATCTAAACAAGCGGTAGCATATAGAGAGTTGTCTCTTCTATTAAGAAGACCACCAGGGCGTGAGGCTTATCCTGGGGATGTATTCTACCTTCACTCAAGATTGTTAGAAAGAGCAGCGAAAATCATCAAAGATGATACTATCGCATCTCAAATGAATGACCTTCCTGAAACATTGAAACCTATGGTAAAAGGTGGCGGTTCATTGACAGCGCTTCCTATCATCGAAACTCAGGCAGGGGATGTATCTGCGTATATTCCTACCAATGTGATTTCCATTACAGATGGACAGATTTTCTTGGAGTCTGATCTATTCAACTCAGGGGTAAGACCTGCGATTAATGTGGGTATCTCTGTATCAAGGGTAGGGGGTAATGCTCAGATTAAATCAATGAAGAAAGTTTCAGGAACATTGAAACTTGACCAAGCTCAATATAAAGAATTAGAAGCGTTTGCTAAATTCGGTTCTGACCTAGATGCTGCTACTTTGGCGGTAATTTCTAAGGGAGAAAAGAATGTGGAAATTCTAAAACAACCAGTAAATTCACCACTTCCAGTGGAAGACCAAGTAGCGATGATTTATGCTGGAACAGAAAACTTGTTAAAAGATATTCCTGTAGCAAAAGTGAGAGCATTCCAAAAAGAATATGTAGGATTATTAAAAACTGCACACCCAGAGGTAATGTCTGCACTAAAAGCTGGTAAAATCGATAAAGATTTGACAGAGGTATTGAAACAAGTGGCATTAGATTTAGTAGCGAAATACAATAATTAAAATATAAACCAATTTGTTCTAAATTTTTGGAACATAAAAAAGTAAGTTTATCAGATGGCGAATTTAAAGGAGATTAGAGGCAGAATAACATCTATATCATCTACGATGCAGATTACGAGTGCGATGAAGATGGTTTCGGCAGCGAAACTAAAAAAAGCACAAGATGCCATTACGATGCTTAGACCTTATTCTGAAAAACTTCAGGAACTTATTCAAAAAGTGAGTACAGGTTCTGAAGGAAGTTTGTCAGAGTATGCTCAGAAAAGAGAAGTCAAAAAAATACTTTATATCGCTATTTCTTCTAATAGAGGTTTGGCAGGAGCTTTTAACTCATCAGTGATTAAAGAGCTGAATGCTAACTACAAACAAAAAGAAGATGTAGAAATAGAGGTTCTTACGATAGGGAAAAAAGTTTTCGATGCAGTAAGAAGAGTGAGAACTGTATATGATAACCAAAGTTCTATTTATGATAGTGTAAGTTTTGAGGCTGTTTCTAAACTGACTAGTGCTGTGATGAAAGACTTCAGCGAAGGGATTTTTGATGAAGTATATTTGGTTTATAATAAATTTATCAATGCAGCAACACAGGAAGTAAGAACTGAACAGTTACTACCGATTACGATGCCAGAACAAGCTGAAGAGGATGCAGAATCAGACTACATCTTTGAACCTGATAAGCAGACCATATTGGAAACATTGATTCCTAAGTCTATAAAAACGCAGGTTTATAAGGCGTTATTAGATTCTATAGCATCTGAGCATGGAGCAAGAATGACCGCGATGCATAAAGCGACAGACAATGCTAATGCTCTGAAAAATGAACTCGTTATTTTCTATAACAAGGCTCGTCAGGCGGCGATTACTAATGAAATCTTGGAAATCGTTTCTGGTGCAGAAGCATTGAAAAAAGGATAAGATTATATCATAATATAAGGTTTTAAAGTTGAAAATGAGTATCAGTTTTTCTGATACTCATTTTTTATGCACAATCACGATTGTTTAATTCTATTTTGTTTATTTGTGGTGTGTTTTTTAGTGTTGTTTAATTGTAAATTAAGGCAAAATGATATTAGATTTTATAAACTGTTTATTTATAGTGTATTAGAATGAGTGTGGAAAACTTTCATAAGAGATGATTTTTATAGAGAGTATTTATTTCTACTTTTGCAAATACTAATCTGAAAAAATATCATCATGGGAATATTTGATAAAAGAGAAAATTACAAACCGTTTGAATATCCAGAAATCATGCAGTTTGTGGATTCCATGAATAAGTCCTTCTGGGTGCATTCTGAGGTGGAATTTACAGCGGATATTCAGGATTTCAAGGCTAATTTGAGTCCGATAGAAAAAGAAGCTGTAAAGAGAGCCTTGCTGGGAATAGCACAGGTGGAGGTTTCTGTGAAAACTTTTTGGGGAGACCTTTATGACCTTTTCCCGAAGCCAGAGTTTAAC